>DASSNA010000276.1:0-9990 GCA_035688445.1 Solirubrobacterales bacterium
GTCCTTGTCCCCGCGGCCGGAAAGGCAAAGGACGTCGTAGCCGTCAGCGCTGGGGTTCTCTAGTAGCCACGCCACCGCATGCGAAGACTCCAGCGCCGGAATGATGCCCTCCAGCCGCGAAAGCTCTTGGAAGGCCGCCAGCGCCTGCTCATCGGTGACGCCGACGTAAGTCGCGCGACCGCTGTCGCGCAACTGCGCGTGCTCGGGACCGACGCCGGGGTAATCGAGGCCGGCCGAGATCGAGTGCGCCTCGAGGATCTGCCCCTCCTCGTCAGCGATGATCGAGGAGAGAGAGCCGTGGAGGACACCGATGGCCCCCGCCTGCAGCGAGGCGCCGTGGCGGCCGCTGTCGAGCCCCTCGCCGGCGGCCTCGACACCAACCAGCGCCACCTCGGGGTCCTCGACGAACGGGGTGAAGATGCCGATCGAGTTGGAGCCGCCGCCGACACAGGCGATCACCCGCGCGGGCAACGAGCCCTCGGCCGCTAGCGCCTGCTCGCGGGCCTCTTCGCCGATCACCCGCTGCAGGTCGCGAACCAGGGCCGGGTAGGGCGCCGGGCCGACGGCGGAGCCGATCACGTAGTGGGTGGTGGCGACGTTGGCAACCCAGTCGCGAATCGCGGCGCTGACCGCCTCCTTGAGGGTGCGGGCGCCGGCCTCGACCGGGGCGACCTCGGCCCCCAGCAGCCGCATCCGCTCGACGTTGGGCGCCTGACGGCGGATGTCCTCGGTGCCCATGTAGACGACGCATTCGAGCCCGAGCAGCGCGCAGGCGGTCGCGGTCGCGACCCCGTGCTGGCCGGCACCGGTCTCGGCGATCACCCGCGGCTTGCCCATCCGCGCCGCCAGCAGCGCCTGGCCGATCGCGTTGTTGATCTTGTGGGAACCGGTGTGGGCGAGGTCCTCGCGCTTCAGGTACACCCGCGAGCCGACCCGATCGGAGAGCCGTTCGGCCAGATAGAGCGGGGTCGGGCGGCCGATGAAGTCGCGCCGCAGTTGCTGCAGCCGCGCCATGAACTCCTCGTCCTCGCGGGCCTCCGCCCAGGCGATGGCCAGCTCGTCGAGAGCCGGGATCAGCGTCTCCGGCACGTAGCGCCCCCCGTAGGGGCCGAACCTCTCCTCGATCGCGCTCATGCCTCGGCGCCGACCGGGTTCGCTGCCTCGAAGAAGGCCGTCATCGCGGCGTGGTCCTTGCGGCCGGGCTCGAGCTCGACGCCGCTGGCGACATCGACCGCGTAGGGATGGGCGATCGCGATCGCGGCGGCGACGTTGTCGGGCCGCAGACCGCCGGCGAGAATCGCTGGCACTTCGGAGCGATGGTCGCGCAACAACTCCCAGTCGAAGCTCTCGCCGGTCCCGCCCCACAAGCCCTTACCGCGGCGGTCGAAGAGGTGGAAGTCGGTCCGGAACGCCTCGGCCCCGTGGATGTCCGCGGCGCTGGCGACATGGATCGCCTTCGCCACCTTGACCCCCGTCCGCCGCGCCACCTCAGAGCAGAACGAAGCCCCCTCGGCCCCGTTCAACTGCACCATCGTCAACCCCTCATCCTCAACCGCCCGAGCAACCTCGTCGAGCGTGGGATTCACGAAGACCCCAACAACCTCGCACTTGCGCCGAAAAGCAGCAGCAATCTCGGTAGCCACAGCCGGGTCGACGTTGCGAGGACTGCCGTGGAAGTGGATCAGCCCAACAGCCCACGCCCCAAGCCGAACCGCCTCGGCTGCATCGTCCACATTCGTAATGCCACAGAACTTGACTCTCACCCTGCCAGCGTACGGGAAGGAAGGGCTGGACCAGAGGCCCAGCCCTTCCTGCTCAGCCGGCTTTCTTCGGCTGCTTGCCCAGCGTGACGTGCGCGGTCTTTTCCTGCCCGTCGTGGTAGACGGTCAGTTCGATTTCATCGCCCGGCTTCTTTTCCTGCAGCTCTTCGATCAGTTCTTCCATCGCCGAGATCTTCTTGCCGTCGACTTCGGTGATGATGTCGCCGCCGAGTTTGACTTCGGCGCCGTTAATCGTGGCCGAGGTGTGACCGCCTTCGAGGCCGGCTTCGTCGGCGGGGCCGCCCTTGACGACCGACTGCACGATCACGCCTTCTTCTACCGGCAGGTTCAGGGCTTTGGCGAGTTCGGGGGTCACCGAGCCGCCTTCGATGCCGAGGAAGGCATGTTCGACTTCGCCGTCGGTCTCGAGCTGGTGGATCTCGGAGCGCACGGTGTCGATCGGGATCGCGAACCCGATGCCGACGTTGCCGTTGCCGCTACCACCGGTGGCAATCTGGGAGTTGATCCCGATTACCTCGCCTTCGGCGTTAATCAGCGGCCCGCCGGAGTTGCCCGGGTTGATCGCCGCGTCGGTCTGGATTACGTGGTTGATCGAGAAGCCGTTGGGCGCTTGGATCTGGCGCTGCAGGGCAGAGACGATGCCGCTGGTGACGGTGCGGTCGAGCCCAAACGGGTTGCCGATCGCGACCACGGGGTCACCGACTTCCATGTCGGAGGAGTTGCCGAGCGTCAGCGGGTGCAGTTCCTTCGCCGGCGCGTTGACCTTGAGCAAGGCGATATCGGTGCCGGGGTCGGTGCCGACGACCTTGGCGGTGTAGGTCTTTTCGGATTCGCCGAGTTTGACCGTCACCTTTTCGGCGCCTTCGACCACGTGGTTGTTAGTGAGGATGTGGCCTTCACCGTCGATCACGAAGCCAGAGCCGGTGGCGGTGCCGCCCGATTCCTGTTCGGGTTCACCAAACGGATTGAAGGGGCTGGCGGTTTCCTGCGCTTCTAGCTGGGATTCGATGAAGGCGACACCGTTGCCGTCGGTCTTGTAGATCTGGTTGACGACGTTGCTATCGCCCTTTTCGGCCTTGGCGTCGACCGGCGCTGCCAGCTGCGTCGCGACCGTGGTCGTCGAGTCGCCTCCCGAGCCAACAAGGCCAGCCGCGATCGCGATCAGGCCAAGGACGGCGACGACGAGCCCTCCCAGGAGGGCGGAACCAAAGGGGCTACTGAAGTTTTTCTTGAGCGTGGACATGGAGACAAGATCCCCTAGGGGCGTGTTCCGTCCCTAAATGGTCTCCAAATTTTTTCTAAATCCGCCGACGAACGTCGCGCGGGTGCCTAAATGAGGTGTTCGCGGGTGCCTTCGTCGGTGCCAGCAAGCTCGCGAACCTTCGCCTCCGGGTCCGCGGCGGACATCAGCGTGGTGCCGATCAGGACGGCGTCGACGCCGACCCGCTCGAGTTCCTCGAGCTCCTGACGCGAGGAGATCCCGCTCTCGGCGACGACGGTCTTGCCGGCGGGCACGTCCGGCATCAGCTCGTAGGTAGTAGCGACGTCGACGCTGCCGTCGTCAAGGTTGCGGTTGTTGATCCCGATTACCTCGGCGCCCAGCTCAAGAGCACGCTCCAGCTCCTCGCCGTCGTGGACCTCGACCAGGCAGTCGAGGTCGATCGCGCGCGCCTCCTGGGAGAGCGACCGCAGATCCTCGTCGCTGAGCGCAGCCACGATCAGCAGCACCGCGTCGGCGCCATTGAGGGCGGCCTCGTAGAGCTGGTAGGGATCGACGATGAAGTCCTTGCGGATGATCGGCAGGTCGCAGGCGGCGCGGGCGGCGCGCAGGTCGGCCAAAGAGCCACCGAAATGGGGCTCGTCGGTGAGGACGGAGAGCGCCGCGGCGCCGCCGCGCTCGTAGGCGGCAACCTGCGCAGCGATGTCGACCGCCTCGGCAGCGATCTGCCCGGCGCTCGGCGAGCGCCGCTTGAACTCGGCGATCACCGAGAGCCCCGGCCGCACCAGCGCCTCGTTGAAGGGCCGATCCTCCCCTCGTGCGGAGAGGCGCGATTCAAGCTCGTCCAGCGGTAGCTCACGGCGACGCGCCTCCACGCCCTCCCGAGCCCCGACAATCAGCTGATCCATCATTCCCACGGAACTGAGAAAGCCTAAACGGCCGGGGCGACCGTTGCTGCGATCAGGCGCTCGAGCACGTTCGCTGCCGCCCCCGAATCGATCGACTCGGCTGCTTTTGCGATCCCTCCCTCGAGGTCGGGAGCGAGGCCGACAACATAGATCGCCGCCGCCGCATTGAGGAGGACGAGGTCGCGATGGGGGCCCAGCTCGCCCGCGAGCACGGTCCTGGTCACAGCGGCGTTCTCCTCCGGGGTGCCCCCGACAACGCTCTCCAGCTCGGCGGGAGCGAGGCCGAACTGGCCCGGTTCGGCGAACCACTCGGCGGTGCGACCGTCTGCTACCTCGATGACCCGGGTCCGCGCCGCCAGCGAGAGCTCGTCGAGCCCGTCCTCGGCGGCGACGACAAGGGCCCGCTCGCTGCCGAGCGCGATCAGGGCCTCGGCAATCGTCTCCTGGTAGTGGCGGTCGGCGACACCGAGCAGTTGCCGGTCGGCGCCGGCGGGGTTGGTCAAGGGGCCGAGGAAGTTGAAGATGGTCCGCACCCCGAGCGCTTTGCGCGCGGGGACGACGTGTTTCATCGCCGCGTGGTGACGGGGAGCGAACATGAAGCCGAAGCCGACCTCGTCGATGCAGCGCCCGACCTGCTCGGGGTCGATTTCGACGTTGACGCCGAGCGCCTCCAACAGGTCGGCCGAGCCGGACTTGCTGGTGTTGGAGCGGTTGCCGTGCTTGGCGACGGCGCAGCCGGCGCCGGCGGCAACCAGAGCCGCGGTAGTCGAGACGTTGAAGGTCGAGGGGCCGCCGCCGGTGCCGCAGGTGTCGACCAGGTCATCTCGCTTGGTCGGGACCGGCGCCGCCAGCGCCCGCATCGTCCGTGCCAGACCAACGAGCTCGGGCACCGTCTCCCCCTTCGCCCGCAGCGCGATCAGGAAGGCGCCGGTCTGGACTGGATCGGCTCGCCCCTCCATGATCTCGCTCAGCACCGCCGAGGCATGGTCGGCGGTGAGGTGATCGCCGGCGCAGACGGCGTCGATCGCGCGGCTGACTACGTCGTTCGGCATTAGCTCCCCTCCCCGAGGAAGTTGGCCAGTAAATGTTTTCCCTGCGGCGTCAGGACCGACTCCGGGTGGAACTGCACGCCCTCGATCGGCAGCTCGCGATGGCGCGCGCCCATCACCACCTCGCCGAGGGAAGCGGTCAGCTCCAGCTCGTCCGGCAGGTCGGGGTCGGCGATCAACGAGTGGTAGCGCCCGGCCACCAGCGGGCTCGGCAGGCCGGCGTAGATCGCCCTGCCGTCGTGTTCGACCTCGCCCTCCTTGCCGTGGATCGGCTCACCCTGGACGACGCGGCCGCCGAAGACGTCGACCATCGCCTGGTGGCCGAGGCAGACGCCGAGGACCGGGGTCCCGGCTTCGCCGAAGGCCTGGATCGCCTCACCGGAGATGCCGGCCTCGGCTGGCGTGCAGGGGCCGGGCGAGACGACCAGCCGGTCCGGCGTGCGCTCCAGCAGCTCGCCAACCTCAGCTTTGTCGTTGCGCACCACTTCCACCTCCGCCCCGAGCTCGCCCAGGTACTGGACGAGGTTGTAGGTGAAGGAGTCGTAGTTGTCGATTACCAGCACGCGCATAGCCGCTCCACTCGAGCCTAAGCCCAATCGGGCTGTTCGCAGGCGACCTCGACGGCGCGGAAGACCGCCCTCGCCTTGTTGACCGACTCGTTGTACTCGTAGGCCGGCTTGGCATCGGCGACGGTGCCGCCGCCCGCCTGCACGTGCAGCTGCCCATCCTTGACGACGACGGTGCGGATGTGGATCGCGGTGTCGAGGTCGCCATCCCAGGAGAGGTAGCCGACGGCGCCGCCGTAGCCGCCGCGCTTGACCGGCTCGAGCTCGTCGATGATCTGCATCGCCCGCACCTTGGGTGCGCCCGAGAGCGTCCCGGCGGGCAGGGCCGAGCGCAGCACGTCCATCGCGCCGACGTCCTCGCGCAGGGTTCCTGAGACTTGGCTGACGATGTGCAGCACGTGCGAGTAGGTCTCCACGTACATCAGCTCGTCGACCTTGACGCTGCCGTACTCGCAGACGCGGCCGAGATCGTTGCGGCCGAGGTCGACCAGCATCACGTGCTCGGCCCGCTCCTTCGGGTCGTTGCGGAGCTTTTCGGCGAGACGGCGGTCCTCGTCCTCGCTGCTTCCGCGCGGATAAGTGCCAGCGATCGGCCGCGTTTCAACCTGCCGACCGGTCACCTTCACCAGCGGCTCTGGCGAGGCGCCGGCGAGCTGGAAGTCGCCGAACTCGAGGAAGTACATGTAGGGCGAGGGGTTGACCGCGCGCAGGCCGCGGTAGACCGAGAAGGCCTCGACCGGGGCCGGCGCCGAGAAGCGCTGCGAGGGCACCACCTGGAAGGCGTCGCCGGCGTGGACGTACTCGACGATCCGCGCCACCGCGGCTTCGAACTCCTCACGACTCATGTTCGACTCGAACTGCGGCGCGGCAACCACCGAGGGGTGCTCGGGCACCGGCACCGCGCCGCGCAGGCGCTCGCGCATCTCGGCGATTGTCGCCGCTGCACGCTCGTAGGCGGCGTCGATGTCAGCGTCGTCGTCAACAAAGGCGCAGGCAAGGATCGTCAGCTCGTGGCGCAGGTGGTCGAAGACCAGCATCGCGTCGGTCACCATCAGCGCCATGTCGGGCAGGCCGAGCATGTCCGGATTGGGCTCCCCCAGCGGCTCGACGGTCCGCACCAGGTCATAGGCGAAGAAGCCGACCGCGCCGCCGGCGAAGGGCGGCAGGCCCTCGACCGGCGCCGGGCGGTACTCCCCCAGGCGCGCCGCCACCGCGGCGTAGGGGTCCGGGGCAGGTTCGCTGCGGCTGGGCGCGCCGGCGGCGGCCTCCTCCCCACTCCACTCGGAGAGCACACCGTCGCTCCAGCGCAGCAGCGCCCGCGGCCGCAGGCCGACGAAGGAGTAGCGGCCGACCTGGCCCTGCTCGGCCGACTCGAGCAGGAAGCAGGGCGCCCCCTCCGGCTCGCCCGCGCGCAGCTTGAGGAAGGCTGAGACCGGCGTCTCGCAGTCGTCGACGAAGCGGGCCCGCACCGGCACCACGTTGCCCTCGCGGGCGAGCTCGCGCGCTTGCTCCAGACTCGGCTCGAGGCGGATCTCGGAGTCAGCCACTACGCGCATTCAGCACTTCCATCACCTTCGCGTGGGAGACGCCACGCGAGGCCAGCAGCACGCTGAGGTGGTAGAGCAGGTCGGCAGCCTCTTCGGCGACCCGCTCGTCGGTCTCTTCGCGGGCGGCGCGGACGACCTCCTCCGCCTCCTCCTCGACCTTCTCGCCGATCAACGGCCGGTCGTCGAGCAGCTTCACCGTGTAGCTGCCGTCCGGCCGCTGCACCGCCCGGTGGCGGATCGTCCGCTCCAGCGCCGGCAGCGCTTCGTAGGTCACCGGGTTCGGCTCGCCGGGAGCCGGCGGCGCGTCTTTGCGCGGCGAGGCCGACCCCAGCACCTCGCGGTAGAAGCAGCTACGCTCGCCGGTGTGGCAGGCCGGTCCAGCGGGATCGACCAGGGCGACGAGAGCATCGCCGTCGCAGTCGTAGCGGAGCTGGCGCAGGTGCAGGAAGGCGCCCGAGGTTTCTCCTTTTTTCCAGAGCTCGTCGCGGGAGCGGCTATGGAAATGGAGGTCGCCGCTCTCAAGCGTCATTTCCAGCGATTTGGTGCTCATGTAGGCGAGCATCAGCACCTCGCCGGACGCGAAGTCCTGGACGATGCACGCCACCAGGCCCTGCTGGTCGAATTCGATTTCGGGAAACATCCGAGCAATCGTAGACGCAGCTTGCCCAGAGACCGCCTACTCGATGCCGAGGCGGTCGAGGAGATCCTCGTCGCGGCGCCAGTGTCGGCGCACCCGCACGCTCAGATCGAGGTGGACCTGGGCGTCGAGCTCGCCCTCCAGCGAGCGGCGGGCGGCGGTGCCGATCTCGCCGATCTTGGCGCCGGCCTTGCCGATCAGGATCCCCTTCTGGGACTCGGTCTCGGCCCAGATCTCGGCCTTGACCATAACCAGGCCGTCCTCGCGCGGCTCGAGCTCCAGCACCTTGACCTCGACCGAGTGCGGGATCTCCTGCCGGGTGCGGTTCAGCACCTGCTCGCGGATCAGCTCGGCCAGCAGCAGCTCGCTCGACTGGTCGCTGTTGTCCTCGGGCGGGTAGAGGTAGGGACCTTCGGGGACCAGCCCGCCGAGGCGCTCTAGCAGCGGCTCCAGTCCCTCGCCGGTGCGGGCGCTGATCGGGAAGACCTCGTCGACCCCCTGCAAGTTGGCGGCGTCGGCGAGCGCCGGCACCATCTCGTTCGGACCGATCCGGTCGGCCTTGTTGACCGCGCAGATGACCGGGATCACCGGCCCGGCAGAGAGCAGCGAGCGGGCGATGAACCGATCTCCGGCCCCAACGCCCTCCTCGCCATTGACAACCAGCAGTGCCACATCGGAGTCAGCGAGCTCGCGCTCGACTCGCTGCTGCATCCGCTCGGTCATCTCGTCGCGAGGACGCTGCACGCCGGGCAGGTCGACGAGGACCAGCTGGCGCTCGTTCTCGAGGTCGGTGGCAACACCGCGGATTGCCCGCCGGGTGGTCTGCGGGCGCATCGAGACGATCGCGACGTGGGAGCCGACCAGGGCGTTGACCAGGGTCGACTTGCCGACGTTGGGTCGGCCCGCGAGCCCGACGAAGCCGGCGCGGGTCACCGCAGCCCCGCCAGCACGCGCGCCTGCAGCTCCAGCATCTCGCCCTCGTCCGCCTCGTGGTCGTAGCCACAGAGGTGGAGGGCGCCGTGGACGGCGGCCTCGGTCACGTCCGAGCAATGCTCGGGGCAGATCGCGACGTCGCCGAGCTCGCGCGGGCCGGCCACCGGGCCGAGTTCATCGATCGGGAAGGCGAGAACGTCGGTTGGCGCGTCCTTGCCGCGGTGCTCGCGGTTTAGTTCGCGGATCCGCTCGGCGTCGACGATCTCGACCGCCAAGTGCCCGTCGTCGACGTCGGCCGCTGCCAGCGCGGCACCGACGGCGCGGCGCAGATCGGCGGGTACGTCGGTCAGGTCTACCGTCACGAACGCGGCGTCGGGCCGTGTTCGGCGCGCGCCTCGCGCTCGCGCGCACCATGGGCATCGTAGGCGGCGACGATTCGCTGCACCAGTTTGTGGCGGACCACATCCTCGCCGCCGAAGCGGATGAAGGAGATGTCTTTGACGTCGCTGAGAATGTCGGTGACGGCAATCAAGCCAGAGCGCTGGTCGGTCGGTAGGTCGATCTGGGTGACGTCACCGGTCACCACCATCCGCGAGTTGAAACCGAGCCGGGTGAGGAACATCTTCATCTGCTCCGGGCTCGTGTTCTGCGCCTCATCAAGGATCACGAAAGAGTCATTCAGGGTGCGGCCGCGCATGAAGGCGAGCGGCGCCACCTCGATCACGTTGCGCTCGAAGTAGCCGTTGACCCGGTCGGGATCGAGCATGTCAAAGAGGGCGTCAAAGAGCGGCCGCAGGTAGGGGTCGACCTTGGCCTGGATGTCGCCGGGCAGGAAGCCGAGCCGCTCACCAGCCTCGACCGCGGGCCGGGTGAGGATGATCCGCTGGACCTTGCGTTCGGTCAGCGCCGCGGCAGCCATCGCCACCGCGAGGAAGGTCTTGCCGGTGCCGGCCGGGCCGATCCCGAAGGTGATCGTGTGGCGGCGGATCGAGTCGACGTAGCGTTTCTGGTTGAGCGTCTTCGGCGCCACTTTGGTGTTGCGGTGGCGCCAGACGACGTCCTCGAGGATCTCGGCCGGGCTCTCTTCGGCGTCGAGGGCGCCGGTCACCGCTTCGATCGTCCCCGGCGCGACTTCGATCCCCTGCTCGATCAGCTCGACCATCTCGTCGACCACGGTCGCCGCAGCGGCGACGTCGTCAGGGTCACCCTCCAGCGTCAGCACGTTGCCCCGCAGGTGCAGGTCGGCGTCGAGGCGGCCGCGCAGCTCCCGCAGGATCGTGTCCTCGGAGCCGGCCAGCTCGGCCGCGACCGTGTTGTCGAGGGTCAGCTGCCTGCGCGCCAAGCTCAGCC
>DASSNA010000287.1:0-3551 GCA_035688445.1 Solirubrobacterales bacterium
GGTGCCACCGGCACCCAAGGCAAAGACGGTAAAGACGGCGCTACGGGTGCCACCGGTCAGAAAGGCGACACCGGGGCTACCGGCCCGAAAGGAGTGCAAGGCCCGGTAGGCGCGACTGGCGCCACGGGCAACCAGGGCGTCGCGGGCAAAGATGGGAAAGACGGAAAAGACGGCGCTACCGGGCCGAAAGGCGCTACCGGCGCCACGGGTCCGAAAGGCGTCCAGGGTCCCGTCGGTGCCACGGGTCCTAAAGGCGCTACCGGCCAGACCGGCAAAAACGGTGCCACCGGGCCGAAAGGCGCGACTGGCCAGACCGGCAACAAAGGCTCCACCGGCCCCAAAGGCGCTACCGGTCAGACGGGTAACAAAGGGCCCACCGGTCCGAAAGGTGCAACCGGCTCCAACGGCCTCCTCGCCTCAAGCCAGATCATCACCGGCACGCCTGCTCAAACCGGTAACGCTCCCCCCCTCGGCACGCAGATCAACTCAACCGCAAGCTGCCCGGCAGGCAAAGTCCTGCTCGGCGGCGGTGGACGCGTGACCACTGCCGGCTCGGGCACCCCGAACAACGCGGCAATGCTCTCGGAGAGCTATCCGAGCGCGGCGACCACCTGGAAAGCGGTGGCGACCGTGGGGGCCACCCTCTCCGGCAGCCAGAAGATCGCGGTCGAAGCCTACGTCGTCTGCAGCTCCTGACGGCCTGAAAGGTCGCTCTCGCCCGGGCGGTGTCCACACCGCCCGGGCGGCCGAGCCCGCTGCTAGAACTGGCGCCCGTGAAGAAGCGGCCGATGCGCATCTACCTCACCCTCACTGCCGCTGCGGTCGCGGTCGTCCTCCTGATCTCCGGCTGCGGCGACTCCGGCACCACCTCCACCGCAACGACCTCCGGCTCCAGCTCAGCCACCGTCGTCCCCGAATCGGGCCTGCTGAGAGCGATGAAGGGCGCCGGCTACCCCGTCTACTGGGCGGGTCCGCGGTTGGGGGTCGAATACGAAGTCTCGCGTCAGGAAGACCGTGCCTTCGTCCGCTACCTGCCGAAGGGGGAAGAACCGGAAAGCGAACGGAAGTTCCTCACGGTCGGCAGCTACAAAGACTCGAAAGCGCTGGCGGGGATCCGCGAATCCGGACAGAAGGCCGGTGCGATCCTGGTGCAAATCGACGGCGGCGGCACCGCGTATGCCGAAGGGGTCGACGCCACCAGCGCTTACATGGCTTTCCCCGGCGTCAACACCCAAGTCGAGGTCTTCGACCCCAAGCCGGGCGAGGCACTGCGCCTGATCCGTTCAGGCGCGATCGTTCCCGTCGGCAGTTGAACTAAGCCGCCGAGGGGGACTCTTTGAGGCGGACGTGCCAGTGGACGGTGGCGGTTGCCACGCGGTTGCCCTCTTTGTCGGCCAGCTCGACTTCGCAGGGGAACTCGACCTTGCCCTCGGCGTCGAGCGTTGCGAGTGCCTCGGCGGCCTCGATGCCGAGCTTGGCGGTCGCAGTGATTGCGCCGTTGGCGATCTTCACATAGTCGATCTCAGCCGACTTTGCGAGCGGCACAACGTCGCCCATGCGAACGGCGAAGGCACCGACGAAGGCCGCCCCGGACGCGGTCTCGGCAGCGGTGAAGAGAGCGCCGGCGTGCTGGGAGCCGACGTGGTTGTTGAGCTCGGGCCGGCGCGGCAGCACCACCGTCGCTTCGCCTGCCGAGACCTCGGTGATCTCCAGGCCGAGATGGTTGACGAAGGGCACGGCCATCGCCAGGCCCTTGGCGATTGCGTCGAAGTCGACGTTTGGCATTCCCGGAAGCCCCGGCATCTGTCAAGCCTACCCGGGCGGTCCAGGCTGGCGCTGTCTCAGCGGCCGTGGAACTCTGCGTGGCCGGGGCCGCCTTTCTCGAGGAAGGTGCGGACGGCGTTCTGCAGGTCTTCGGTAGCGAAGAGCTCGCCGGCGTCGGTCCGCACTGCCTCGTCAGCCGCCGGGATGCCACCTTCACGGAAGCGACGCAGGATCAGCTTGGTCATCGCGTGCGCCTTAGTCGGGCCGGCGGCGAGCTCGGCCGCCAGCGCCCGCGCGGCGGCGTCGAAGTCGTGATCCTCGTAGATCAGGTTGACGACGCCCCAGCGCTCCATCTCCTCGGCGTCGAAGATCCCGCCCGACATCACGAAGTGGCGGGCGCGGCCGGAGCCGGCGCGCTCGGCCAGCCGCTGGGTGCCGCCCATCGAGGGCGTCAGCCCCACCACTTTCTCGACCAGGCCGAACTTCGCCTTCGGTGAGGCGACGATCAGGTCGCAGGCGAGCGAGAGCTCGAAGGCCGCGGTCAGGGTCAGCGCGTGGGCGGCGAAGACGACCGGCGCCGGCAGCTCTTCAACCTTTTCGATCATCAACAGCAGCTCGTCCCAGAGCATGCTCGCCTGCTCCGGGGTCAGCCCGGCGAAGTCGTGGACGTCGACACCGCCGGAGACGACCCGCCCCTCGGCCCGGATCAGCAGCGCCCGCGGCGGCTCGGCGGCGACCGCGTCGATCGCCGCCCGCAGGTCGCTGGTCATCCGCTGGTCGAAGAGGTTGAGTGGCGGGCTGTCGAGGGTGATGACGGCGAGGCCGTTGTCCTCGCGCTCGAGCCCCGCCGCCGGCCCCTCAGGGGACACGGTGGACCTCGAAGAGGTTCGTGCCGAGTTCCTGGTCGGGAAGCCCGGCGGTGATCGCGATCAGGTCTCCCGATTTGGCGATGCCGGTGCTGGCGGCCATCCCCGAGCAGGTGCCGATCAGGCTGTGGACGTCGGTCTCGTAGTCGCAGCGGGCGGCGGTCACTCCGAACAGGAGGTTAAGGCGCCGCACCGTCTCGATGCGCGGCGAGATCGCCAGCACCGGCACGTCGGGCCGGTGGGCGGAGACGAGCCGCGCGGTGCGGCCGCTCGTCGTCGGCACCACCAGCGCCTTCAGCCCGAGCCGGTAGACGGCGCCGACGGCGCTCTGGGCGACCGAGTCGGCGACGTCCTGGGTCCCCTGGTCGGTGCGGCGGAAGAGCCACTCGCCGTAGGGAAGGTCGGGCTCGGTCGCGCGGGCGATCTGGTCCATCACCCGCACCGCCTCGACCGGGTACTGGCCGACCGCGGTCTCCTCGGAGAGCATCACCGCGTCGCTGCCGTCATAGATCGCGTTGGCGACGTCGGTCACCTCGGCCCGGGTCGGCCGCCGCGCCGTCACCATCGAGGCCAGCATCTGGGTAGCGGTGATCGCCGCCTTCGAGCGCTTCCCGGCGGCGCGGATCAGCCGCTTCTGCACGATCGGCACTTGCGCCAGCGGCAGTTCGATCCCGAGGTCGCCGCGGGCGACCATGATCCCGCCGCTCGCCGCAGCGACGATCGCGTCGACATTTTCGGCCGCCTGCTGGCGCTCGATCTTGGCGATGAGGGGGATGTCGGAGCCGAGCCGCTCGAGCCGTTCGCTGACCGGTTCCAGGTCTTCGGGGGAGGAGACGAAGGAGACGGCGAGGATGTCGACCCCAATGGCGGCGGCAAAGTCAACCCAGTCGAGGTCGACCGCAGTCGCCGCCGGCAGCGGCG
>DASSNA010000289.1:0-24621 GCA_035688445.1 Solirubrobacterales bacterium
ATCCTGGCCGCGATCGCGCTGCCCGCCTTCTTCAACCAGAAGGAAAAGGCCGGCGACGCCAAAGCCAAGGAGTACGTCCACTCCGCGCAGGTTGCGATGGAGACCTGCAACACCGAAAAAGGCGGCACCTACACCGGCTGCGACGAAGCCGCGCTGAAAACCATCGAGCCGACGCTCAACAGCGCGACCTTCAAGGGCATCACCGTCGAATCCGGCGAAATCGCCTACAAGATCTCGATCGAAGGCGCCAAGTCCACCCAGGAATTTTGGGTTGAACGGACGAAAGCCGGAAAACTCCTCTACGAATGCAAAGCTAAAAGCACTGGCGGTTGCCCCTCGACCGGCGACTGGTCGAAAGGCTGATCTGACGCAGTTGGCTTAGCTGGATGTGTTGTCGAGGGGCGGGCACGGTGCCCGCCCCTCGGCGTTTTCGGCTAGGCCCCGCGTTCCACCGCTAAGCCGAATGCCTCTTCCGACCGATAGATCCTCGATGGCTAAAGCCGCACTCACGCTCTTTGTTGCCGCGTTCTGCGGCCTGTCTCTCTTTGCCGCACCGGCCTTGGCAGCGCCGGCCGAATACGCCGGCTCTTCCGCCGACGGCAGCGAGGTCTTCTTCACCACCGCAGCCAAGCTGGTCCCCGGTGACACCGACAATGGCTTCGTCGACGTCTACGAGCGCTTCTACAGCGAAACGCCCGGGATCGAAACCTTCGTCACCCGCGAGATCTCGACCGGGCCGACCGGCGGCAACGACTCCCACGACGTCATCTTCAACGCCGTCTCGAGCGACGGCACCAAGGTTTTCTTCAGCACCGCCGAGTCGCTGGTCGCCGAAGACACCGACAAGGTGCGCGACGTCTACGAGCGCGACACGGTCACCGGCGAAACCATCCTCGTCTCCGGTGGCGCTTTGTCCTGTGGCCCCTGCGGAAACCGGGAAATCCCGGCGACCTTCGTCGGCGCAACCCCGAACGGCTCGCGGGTGTTCATCGCCACCGACGAGAAACTGACCGAAGCCGACAGCGACGAAGCGAGCGACATCTACATCCGCGACCCCAGCGCCGCGAGCCCGACCCTGGCCACCCCGGGCGGAGCTGCTCCCGTGACCTTCCAGGGTGCGTCTGCCGACGGGACCAAGGTGATCTTCGAAAGCAGCGACAAACTCGGCGTCGGCGACGGCGACAACGAAGTCGACATCTACGAGCGTGACCTCGGCGAAGGAACGACGAAATTGGTTTCGGCGGCCGGTACTTGCCTGGCACTGCTGGCCGGAGAATGTGCGCCGATTTACCGAGCCACCACGGCTGACGGATCCCGCGTCTTTTTCGAGACGAGGGCGCAACTGACCGGTGCGGACAAAGACTCCTTCCAGGACGTTTACGAATGGTCCTTCGCGAGCGGCGCTCCGACCCTCGTCTCCACTAGTGGCGAAGGGGAAGAAGGCAAAGGGGAATTCGCTGCGATCTACGCCGGCTCTTCGGCTGACGGCAGCAAGGTCTTCTTTGAAACCTCCGAACAGCTCGCGGCGGAAGACAGCGACAAAGCTGGTGACGTATACGAACGGTCTGGCAGTTCCACGGCGTTGGTCACGCCAGGGAATGAAGAACAGAACGCGATCTTCGACGGGGCCTCGGTGGACGGCACCACCGTCCTCTTCAGCACCAGGGAGGCGCTTGGCGGGGGTGACAGTGGCGAAAAGCTCGATGTCTACGCGAGCAGTGGCGGCGTCACCACCCTGGTAACGCCGGGGAGTCCGGAATTCGACGCTAGCTTCGCCGGACGCTCGAGCGACGCCTCGGTTGTCTTCTACCTCACTGCGCAGAAACTCGCCGCCGGCGACGCCGACGCGAACCCTGACCTCTATGAGCACTCCGGCAGCGGCCCGCCGACGCTCGTCTCCACGGGCTCGGCGGGGGGGAACGGAGCCTTCACGCCCCATCTTTCTGCCGTTTCCGACGATGGTGGCCATGCCTTCTTCACGACCAAAGAACGACTGACGGTGGACGACAACTTCGCCGGCGAAACCGACGTCTACGACCACTCTTCGGTGGGGACGCTGCTCGTCTCCGTCGGCAACTCCGGCGAAGTGCAATTGGGCCCGCCGGTGCCGGCGCTCACCGGAACCAACCCCGTCTCGCCGGGCGAATCGACCGAACCAGGGATCGTCGGCGAAGCCGAAGCGGGGACCGCGATCAAGGTCTACCCAACCGCGGATTGCTCGGGCGCTCCGGCTGGGACCGGCACCGCCGCTGAACTGCTCGGCGCCGGCGTAAAGGTCACCGTCAAAGCCGGCTCTACCACCAGCTTCCACGCGACCGCTACCAACAAAAGCGGCGACACCTCGGCTTGCTCTGCAACCTTCGTCACCTACGCCCAGCAGAGCGCGCCGCCTCCGCCGCCGCCGGAAGAAGGGAGCGGCGGTTCGGGCGGAAGCGGCGGCTCGGGCTCGGGCGGTGGCTCTGGTGCCGGGTCGGGCGGTGGCTCGTCGGGCGGGATCAAGATCGGCAACGTCGTCTACGTGACGCCGCTCGTACGGATTACTCTCGGGCCGGCGTCGAAGACGCACTTCCGCCGGCCCGCCTTCCAGTTCGTCGACGCGGCCGAACAGCCGAATACCGAGTTCTTCTGCAGGATCGACCACAAGGCCTGGAAGGGGTGCAGTTCCCCCTACCGACTGAAGCGCCTCAAGCTCGGCAAACACGTCTTCGCCGTCAAGGGAAAGAGCGCCGCCAACCAGTGGAGCAAGCCCGTCAGTCGGCGCTTCAAAGTGGTGGGGTCGTGAGCATGGCGCGGCGACTTTCTGCGGCAAGGCGGGAGGACGGGTTCACGCTGATCGAGATGCTCGTCGCGATGACTATGGGTGTGGTGGTGATGGGCGGCGTCGTAATCCTCTTGATCGGGGCTATGCGTAGCCAGCCCCGGCTCGACAAGCAGGCGACCAACATCCAGACCGCGCGCTACGCGCTCGAACGGATGACCCGCGAAATCCGCAGCGGCTTCACCCCTGACAAATACACCGCCTCTTCCGTCTCCTTCCAGACCTATGTCCGGCATACGACCTGCGGCGGAAGCACGATGTCCGCCAGTAGCGTCAGCGCGACCAAATGCGAGGTGACCTACACCTGCTCGGGCTCATCCTGCACGCGGATCGAGGCTGCCCCGAGCGTCTACACCGGCACCGCGACGACGATCCTCACTGGCATCGGCAACGCCTCCAGCGTTTTCAGTTACCCAGAGGCCGCCAGCCCCCCCACCTACATCGAAGTGACCCTGAAAATTCCGGACCCGGAAGGTTCGGGAGCGCTGACCGTCTCCGACGGAGCGAGCCTTCGCAACGCGACCTTGAGCAACTGATGCGACAAGTGACGAACAGAGAGGACGGGTTCACGATCGTCGAGGTGCTAGTCGCGGCACTGATTCTGGTGGCGGGCGCGATTGCGACCTTCGGGGTGCTGGCTTCGGCGACGGTCAACAACCAGCGGGCGAAGGCGACGCAGGTGGCGCTCGATAAGGCCGAACAGGAAATAGAGAAACTGCGCAGCTACAGCGATGAAGAACTCGCCCTGACGACGGCACCGCCGCATTCGAGTGAAGAAGGCAACCCCGACTTCCGCGTCAGCAATGGCAAATACGCGATTGTGCGAAGCCCGGCGAGCGAATACAAAGAAATGGTCGTCGAAGGAGGTGTCCGCTACCCGTCCGAAACGATCGAAGACGCCGCCGTCAGTCCCGGGCCGACTAGCTTCACCAGCGGCGACGTCAGCGGCAAGGTTTACCGCTACATCGTCTGGCGCAACGACAGTAGTTGCGCCGCGGAAACCTGCCCCGGCGAACAGGACTACAAACAGATCATCGTCGCCGTCAAGCTGGACCCGAAGGGCAACGGGGGTAACCCTGGCGGCTACGTCGAAGTCCAGTCAAACTTTGTCGACCCCGAACACTCGGCCGCCGACAACCCTATCCCCGGTGCTGAAGGGGTGGTGACGGCCCAGCAGTTCTTCCTCTCCGACACGCCCTGCTCGTCGTCGGGCTCGACCAGCCGGGAAGAAATTAGCGGCGATCACGCCCTCCACAACACCCTCGGCATCTGCGCCAGCGGGCTGCAGACGGGGACGACCAAAGGTGCGCCCGACACCCTGCTGACCGGACCACCGCCTGATCCCACCCCCGAAGACACGAGCACCCCGCTTGCCTACGACTACTCCAGCGATTACGAAGGCACCCCGACTCCCGCAACGGCGAAAGGGATCCAGCTGCGGCGCGAGGAAGAAGCCGGCTGCAAATACACGGAAGGAAAAAAAGCGCCGGCGTGGGAAGAGCACCGTTGGGTGACGGATCCGATGCCGAAGGAATTCAAGATGACCACTGGTGAAGGGACGGGCCAGGTAACGATCGACTTCTTCACCCGCGCCCTCAGCGACTCCCTATACACCGGAAAGCTCTGCATCTATCTCTTCACCCGCGCGGAATCGGGATCGACCTTCACCGACTCGATGCTCGCCAACAACGTAGGCGGCGCTAAATACTGGACCTGGGTCCCAGCGGGCAATTACTGGCCGAAGGGGGAATGGGAAGAGGTGAGGACGACGATGACCTTCAACGGACCGGTGAAAATTGAAAAAGGCCAGCGACTTGGCCTCGCCCTCAGCCTCGAACGTGCGGGGACCCAGGGGGACGCGGTACCGATCCTCTACGACCACCCCAATTACCAGTCGCGGATCGAGGTCCAGACCACCACCCCGCTCGAAGGCGGCTAACGGATGCTCGCGGAGGGAGTGGTCCTCGCCTTCCTCGGGGGCCTGATCGCGGGCAGCTTCGTGACCGTGGTCGCGCATCGGGTCCCGCAGGGGGAATCGATCGTCGGGCCGCGCTCGCGCTGCCCCGGCTGCGGCACCCAGATCGCCGCCTACGACAACGTCCCCGTGGTCTCCTGGCTGCTGCTCCGTGGCCGCGGTCGTTGCTGCGGCAAGTCGATCTCGGCGCGCTACCCGCTCGCTGAGTTCGGCCTTGGTCTCGCCTACCTCGCCACGGTGCTGGTGCTGCGCCACGACCCGGCACAGATGGCGATGGGGCTAGTACTAGTGACGGCGCTGATGGCGGTGACGATCACCGATCTCGAGCGGCGGATCATCCCCAACAAGATCCTGCTGGTGACGATGGTGGCAGGGGTGGCGATCGCCGCGATTTTCGACCCCTCGAGCCTGCCGGAACGGGTGATCGCCGCCGTCGCTGCGGGAGGCCTACTTTTCCTCGCCGCGCTTGCCTATCCCCGAGGAATGGGTCTCGGCGACGTCAAGCTGGCGGCGGTGATGGGCTTCTTCCTCGGCCGCAACGTCGCCCCCGCTTTGCTGGTGGCACTCGTCGCCGGCTCGGTCGTCGGGCTGGCACTGATCGCACGGGAGGGGGCCTCCGCCCGCAAGAAGGCAATCCCGTTCGGGCCGTTCCTTGCATTTGGTGCCCTGGTCGGCCTATTGGCCGGAAACCAGCTTGTGGACTGGTATCTCGGGACCTTCTCGTAGAGACGTCCAAGTTCTCCTAGAAATCGGTAATTGCAAGGCGAAAGGTCTGCGGCCTTTTTGTCGATCAAGGGGGGGATGCCTTTGCGTGCCCCTTCCTTCACGCTCACCAAGAGCAAGAAGACCTCGCCCGTGGTCGGCCTCGACATCGAGACCGGCAGCGTTGCCGCGACCGAACTGCAGCTGAACGGCAGCGTCGCGGTGAAGACCGCGGCGGTCGGGCCGCTGCCGCCTGGCGCCTTCGGCGAGGGTGAGGTGGCCGATCCCGAGGCGCTGGCTGCCGGCCTGAAGGCCCTGTTCAGCGCCAACAAGCTCTCCAAGCGGGTGCGGCTCGGGGTCGGCAACCAGCGGATCGTCGTCCGTACGTTGCGGTTGCCGGCGATCGAGGACCCGAAGGAGCTCGACGCGGCGGTCCGCTTCCAGGCCCAGGAGCAGATGCCGATGCCGATCGACCAGGCGGTGCTCGAGCACCACGTTGTCGGCGGCGTGCCGGGGGAGGACGGCACGGCACCACAAATTGACGTCGTCGTGGTCGCGGCGCGTCGCGACATGATTGCCTCCTTCCTCGACCCGATCCGCCGCGCCGGCCTCGAACCGGCCGGGATCGACGTTGCCGCCTTCGGAATGATCCGCGCCCTCGCCGGTGCTGGGGCATCGGCCCCCGCCGCGGGCGAGCCACCGGCGCAGGAAGCCGTGCTCTTCTGCAATGTCGGCGATGTCGCCAACCTCGCCGTCGCACGCGGCCGCGCCTGCCTCTTCACTCGCGTCTCCGATTTTGGCCTTGAGGCTTTGGCTGGACGCCTCGCCACGGCGCGTGGGCTCAGCTACGAGCACGCGATGCAGTGGCTCTCCTACGTTGGCATCGAACAGCCGGTAGAGGCGATCGAAGGCGATCCCGAAACTGTGGCCGAGGCCCGCCGGGCGCTCGAAGGCGGCGTCTCTGGCCTGGTCGACGATCTCCGCCTCTCGCTCGACTACTACAGCGCCCAGGAGGCGGCCGTGCCGGTCGAGCGGATCGTGCTGAGCGGTCCCGGCAGCGTTATCGCCGGTTTTGCGGCGCGCGTGGAAGAAGGCCTGGGACTGCCAGTGCTGTCGTTCCAGCCCCCCGCCCTGGCCGGCTTCGACGCGGCGTCCGCCGCGCGTCTGACCTTGCCCTTCGGCCTCGCCCTGGAGAACTGATGCGCCCGGTCAACCTGATTCCCCCCGAGCAGCGACACGGCAGCGAGTCGCCGCTGCGAACCGGACCGCTCCCTTACCTCGTCCTCGGCGGCTTGGTCGCCTTGCTGATCGGGGTTGCTCTGCTGGTGGTGACGAACAACCAGATCTCGGAACGAAAATCGGAAATCGTCACCCTCAAGCACGAAGACAGGCTCGCCCAGAAGAAGGCCGAACGGCTTGCCTCCTACGTGCAGCTAGCGCAACTGCGCCAGCAGCGGACGGAAACGGTCAACAGCCTCGCCGACAGCCGCTTCGACTGGGAACGGGTGATGCGCGAACTCTCGAAAGTCCTGCCCTCCAACGTCTGGCTGACGACCCTCAATGCCAGCGCTTCGCCTGAAGCTGCCTCGAACTCGTCAAGCGAAGGCTCGGGGTCAGGGGGATTGCGAAGTTCGGTCGCGGGGCCCGCGCTCGAAATCGGCGGCTGCGCCGACGGCCAGGATGGCGTCGCTGGGTTCGTCACCGCCCTGAAGGAGATTGACGGGGTGACCCGGGTGGGGGTCGAATCCTCCGCGCTCCCCTCCGGGGAAAGCAGCTCCGAATCCGGGGAAGGCTCCGAAGGCGGGGGCGAAAGCGATTGCCGAACCAGGGATTTCATCGCTCAGTTCCAGCTGGTCGTCGCCTTCGATGCAGCGCCGGTCCCCGCTACCGCGGAAGCGACCGCAGTGGAAGCGACCGCAGCCACGACCGAAGCGACCGAATCAACCGAAGCCACCGAAGAAAGCTCAGGCGGCTGAACGTGAAAGGCGCGAAAGGGAACAACAAACTCGTCTTCGCGGTCCTCGCGCTCGTCGTCTTGGCGGGAGCCTTCTGGATGCTGCTGATCTCGCCGAAGCGAGAAGAAGCGAGCAAGCTCGACAAGAAAGTGGAAACGCTGGAAGCCTCGCTCTCGCAGCACCAGGCCGAAGTGGAGACCGCCGAAGCGGCGCGGCACGAATTCCCGACCAACTACAGCCAGCTGGTTGTTCTCGGCAAGGCCGTACCGGCCGATGCGGAAACTTCCTCGCTGCTGGTCCAGATCCAGCACATCTCTGAACACTCCGACGTGCGGTTCGAAGAAATCACCCTCGAAGCCGAAGAAGGGGAAGTGGCAAGCGCCCCGGCGCCGGAAGCCTCAGAAGGCACGGAATTGGCTTCGCCGACCGAGGTGGCTGCCTCGACTGCGCCCCTGGGCGCGTCGATCGGGCCCGCCGGCCTCAGTGCCATGCCCTACACCCTCAAATTCACTGGCAACTTCTTCCATGTCGCCAATTTCATTCATGGCCTCGACAAGCTGGTGAAGACGACGAATGCGAAGGTCTCCGTCGACGGCCGCTTGATCACGGTGAACTCCTTCAGCCTCTCTGAATCTGAAGGAGGGTTCCCAGCCCTGGAAGCAAGTTTCTCCGTGACCACCTATCTGACTCCGCCCGAACAGGGGCTGACCGGCGGCGCTACCCCCAGTGGACCGGCGCCGACGGCGACCGCAACCCCAACCGCGAGCACGATTGGAGGCACGCCGTGAAACGGCTGAAGGGACCCGAGTTGAAGCTCTCCGAGCTGAAGGTGCCCCAGGTGCTGCAGGACCTCTACTGGGACCTGCGCGACCGCCGCTTGCTGCCGCTGATCGCGCTGGTGATCGTCGCGATCGTCGCCGTCCCGTTCTTGCTCGGCGAAGGCGAAAAGCCCGCCGAAAAGGTCACTCCGCCTCCGACCGCGAATGGCTCCTCCGCCCGCGAGGCGAGCC
Organism: Solirubrobacterales bacterium; assembly: GCA_035688445.1. GTDB lineage: Bacteria > Actinomycetota > Thermoleophilia > Solirubrobacterales > 70-9 > VAYN01. Next base: position 8,461 of record DASSNA010000289.1, read on the forward strand.
TCACCGTGCTCCCCGCCGAGCCGGGCTTGCGCGAACCGAGCAAGCGGCTAGCCCACCGCTCGGCGAAGAACCCCTTCAAGCAGAAGTTCACGAGCCCTGTCTTCAACGAAGGCTCCGCCCCGATCGAAGAAGGATCAGGCGGTGAATCCTCGGTCACGGGCACGACCGGAACCGGAGGAGGCTCGACTACGCCGGAATCCGTGCCCGTCCCGGTCCCGTCCGGGTCCGGCTCGCTCAACCCCGGCGAAGTCCAGCTCTACTCCTTTGGAATCGACATCTCGATCGCGCACACGGAAGTGACCGAAAGCGGCGCGAAGAAGATGGGCGCCCCGGAAATCAGGAAAAACGTGGTGCGAGGCAAGCCTCTGCCCGGCAAGAAAGCGCCGGTCCTCACCTTCCTCGGGGTTGATACGGGCCTCAAAAACGCTTTGATGCTGGTTTCGACCGAAGCCACCTCCCTCTTCGGCGACAACGAATGCGCTGCCGGGACCGCCACCTGTCAGCTGCTCACGCTCGAACCGGAAACGCCAGAGATAGTCGAATACGGGGAAAACGGCGCCCGCTACAAGTTCGAACTGCTGAAGGTCGAGCCGATCAAGGGCCCGAAGCTGAAGGAACCGCTGAAATAGCGCGCTGTTGCGCAAGACTTCAGTAAGTGAAGCGTCAGCGCTACACTTCTTGAAGCGAGGTTTGCAACCCAACCCGCCTCGCCCTTGCGATGAGTGCCGAGAGTAACTCCAGCTGCCCCGTCTGTAGGACCGCCGAAGTCGTCTGCGGCAAGTGGACGCTGCTGCTGATCCGCGACCTTGCCGAGGGCAGTGCCCGCTTCTGCGAGCTCGAGCGCTCGCTGGAGGGGATCAGCCCGCGCACCCTCTCGCTGCGCCTGCGGGCGCTCGAGGAAGAGGGGATCGTCGCGCGTCACACCTACCCTGAGGTGCCGCCGCGGGTCGAGTACGCGCTGACGCCGAAGGGCGAGGCGCTGGTGCCGCTGGTCGAGGATATGCGCCGCTACGGCACCCGCTGGCTGCTCGGGAACGCAGCCGGACGCGCTGAAGCCGAGCACGCTCCAGCGACCGTCTAGTCCCGCTGCAAGCGTTCGTGCAGGCGCAGGAGCGCCCGCCCGCCTACGGAAGCCTGGGGCGTGCGTGATTTCCTCCTGAACGAATCGATCAAGCGCCTCGCGACCGAGGCCGCGACCCGTTTCAGCACGCTGGTCGCGATGGGGGAGGAGATCCCGTTCGACGTCGCCGCCGAGAGCGGCGACGACTCGGCCTTCTATAGCTACGTGCCGATGACCGGGCGCTACGTCGTCGAGCACGCCGAGGAGCTGCGGGCGCTGCCGAGCTTCGCGCCCGCCCGTGAGGCAGCGGTCGAGGCGGGCATCGCCGCCGCCTATCTGGAGGCTCGGGGAGAAGGCGTACCCCCCGACCCGAGCGCGCGGGCTGAGCTGATGCTGACCACCTTCTTCGCCGAGCTTTGGGAGGGATCCGCCGGCTTCGCGCTGGACCGGGAGCGGCTGGAGGCCGCTCTGGCCACGCTCGACGCCGAATCCCGCGAGGCCGACGAGGCGGACGTTTTGATCGTCCCGATCGTCGGCCTGCGGATGTCGATGCCGCGCCTGCAACTGCCGAACGGAGTGCGGATCGTCCGCGCCGACTCGATCGAGGCGCCGGTGGACGCGATGCGCAGCGAGGGAATGGGTCGCGCGGCCTGGGAGCCGCAGTACCTGGCGGTCGCTGAGCAGCATCCTGGCGAGAGCGCCGAGGAGGCGCTGCAACAACTTCGCGAGCTGGTCAGCGTTATGCGCCTGTTCAAAGCTGGCGGGATCGGCCTTGGGCCCTACGCGTTCGCTCCCACCGGCGAGGGCTGCTGGCGGCGGATCGCTACCGGCGCGCCGGCGACCCGGCCGGGCGGCTACCGCTTGAGCGAGGTTGAGGCGACAGAGCTGAGTGAGTTCGGGACCGCGCTGGAGGCGCGACCCGATCCAGATAGCGCCCTGAGCTGGGCAGTCGGGCGCTTCGAGATGGGTTGCGAGCGCGCCACTGCGCTCGAGGGCCTGAGCGACCACCTGCTGGCGATGCGGGCGGTGCTGGAGGGGCACGGGCCGGTTGGCGCCTCGCTGCCGCTGCGCGCCGCGGCGCTGATCGCCGAGGAGATGGATCAGCTGGAGACGCGCGAGCGGATCGAAGACGTGCTCGAACTGGAGCGGGCGATGATGAACGGCCGCCCGGTGATGGGCGCCATCGAGCTCGCCACCTGGGCCGAGGAGAGCGTGCGGGGCCTGCTGCGCAAAGCCGCGCTGGGAGAACTTGGGAGCGACCTCAGCACCACCGCCGACGAGACCCTGATCGTCAATGGCCTCGAAGCCGGCGACGCCGAGATCACCGTTTCGGTCCCATCCGAGCCGCCGCTTGAGCCCGAGTACCTGGAGGAGCTAGACGAGATCGAGGCTCACGGCGAGCCCGAGATCTTCGCCGAGCCCGAGCCGTCCGCAGAACTTCCGTTGCCCGTCGACGAACTACCGGAGGAGGAGTACGTGGAGCAGGAGACCCGCATCATGGAGCCGGTCCCGGCCGAAGACGAGATCAAGATCACGGCCACCCCGTGGCTGGAGGAGGTCTCCGAAGGGCGCCAAGGCGACTCCCTCGAATGGCCCGCCGCCGACCGCGACATCCAACACCGCGAGCGGATCGACACCCCCCGCGTCCGCCACCTCTTCCCGGTCCCGGACTCGGACTGGGAGGTAGAGCACCTCGAGTTCGAGTACTCGCGGAATAGCGCGAGCTAAGAAGTGCAGCTTACGCCGCGAGTCCGCGAAAATCCTTGTAGAGCACGGCTTTTCGCGGACTCGGTGTCGTGGGTCTCAAGCCCGCCCGGCCGCCATCTCAACTCGCTCCTCGGCCGTCGCGAACAGGTAGCGGTCGATTTGGTTGAGGCCGGCTAGGTCGTGGACGTCTTCGTCCAGGTAGGGGACGCGGATTACGCAGGTGGTGCGGAGCTCGGAGGCCAGGTGGTCGATGTTGCGGGCGTCGCGCTCGGCTAGGGCTTGGTAGTCGGCGAAGTTGGCGGCTACGCGGTTGGCGAGGTTGGGGTCGCCGAGTTTTTCGGCGAGGGTCTCGGGGAGGTCTTCGACGTCGCCTTTCAGCTCGTCGGCGGGGTAGTGGACCTTGTTGACGATGACGCCGCCGAAGGGAAGCTTGGCCTCGACCAGTTTGCGGTGGAAGTAGACGGCCTCGTCGATCGGCTCGCCCTGGGGGCCGCAGACGACGAGGAAGCAGGTCTCGGGATCGGCGAGGAGCTTGTTGACGCGCTTGGCTCGCGCCTGGAAGCCCTCGACCATGCCGCTGAAGGCGTTGAAGAACTCGGCCAGGTCGGCGAGGAGGTCGAAGCCGACGATTTTCTTGAAGACGCTGAGGGCGACGGAGACGCCGCGGCCGGTCACCTTCGCCGCCAGCCCGGTCGGCTTCATGAAGACGCGCAGCGATTTGCCTTCGATGAACTGGGTCAGCCGTTTCGGCGCGTCGAGGAAGTCGAGGGCGTTGCGGGTGGGGGGCGTGTCGAGGACGAGCAGGTCGAACCCGCCTTCGGTGTGGAGCTCGAACAGCTTCTCCATCGCCATGTACTCCTGTGAGCCGGCCAGGGCGCTGGAGATCTGCTGGTAGATCCGGTTGTTGAGGACGCGGTCGCGGGACTCCTCGTCGGGCGCCTGGCGAGCGATCAGCTCGTCGAAGGTCGCCTTCGCGTCGAGCATCATCGCCCACAGCTCGCCCTTCATCTCCACCCCCTGGGCCTCGAACAGGGCGGGGTCGACCCGGCGCGCCTCATTGCCGAGCTCCTCCAGGCCGAGCGAGTCGGCGAGCCGCTTCGCCGGGTCGATCGTCAGTACGCAGACCTTCAGTCCCTGCGCCGCCATCCCGGTTGCGATCGCCGCCGAGGTGGTCGTCTTGCCGACCCCGCCCGAGCCAGCGCAGATGCAGATCGATTTGCCTTCGAGGACTTCGCCGACGGACGCCATCAGCCCAGCTTCTTCGCCAGCTGCCGTGCCGACTCGACGCCGAGCTCAGGCTCGAAGAGGAAGGGCAGCGTTTTCACCTTGGCCTCGACACCGCGGCGCAGGCGCGAGAGTTGGGTGCGCTGCGAGCGCGCTCGACCGAACTCCGAGAGCGCCGCCCGCGCCGCCGCCCGCGTGGCGCCGTTCTCGCCCTCGGCCAATTGCGTCAGCTTCTCCGCCTCCTCCTTGTTGAAGCGCTCCGGGTAGAGCCCGTTGAGGTAGACGCGGTCGACCGCGACGCCGACCTCGTCGCGCAGGTCGCGCTCCAGCGCCATCGACTCGTTCACCGGCATCTCCTCGGGCAGGGCGACGATCGCGGTGCCGGTGTGCTCGTGGTCGGTGATGAAGCGGTCCAGCGTCTGGGCCTGGGAGTGGATCGGGCCGACGCGGGCGATCGAGGCGAAGGTGCGCGGCGTCTGCAGGAAGCCGACCCCGTGCCCGGTCGCCGGCGCGTCGACGATCACCAGGTCGTACTTGCGCCCGCTCTTCACCTTGCGGTCGAGCTGGGCGAGCTCCCAGATCTTCCCGATCGTGACCAGCTCCTTCAGCCCCGGGGTCGCCGCGGCGAGGTAGTTGAAGATGCGGCTGCGGAAGAGCATGTCCCGCATCGCCCGCACCTTCAGCTGTAGCAGCACGTACTCGCGCATCGACTCGTCGGGGTCGATCGAGATCGACCAGAGGTTCTCCTCCATTTCGACCTCGTGGAAGCCGACGGCCGTGTGGGCGAACATCCGCGAAGCGTTCTCCTGCGAGGAGACCTCACAGACGATCGTCCGCTTGCCTTCGCTGGCGGCCCGCAGCCCGAGCGCCACCGCGACCGTCGTCTTGCCGACGCCACCCTTGCCGGTGACGATCACGAGTTTCTTGTCGAGGAGGTCGGGAATTGACTGATTCCTAGCAATTTCAGGGGCTGGCAGGAAAAGCCGGGTCCCATACGAATATCCGCGCAATGGGATTTCTAAGCCGAAAGAAGCCGAAGCCTGCTCCCGTCGAGATTCAGGAGGAGCACCCGATGGTCGACGAGTTGCACCAGATGGAAGAGGCCGTGCCTGAGCGGCCGGTTGAGCCTCCTGCCATTGAGGAGGAGCCTGCGGCAGAGGCGCCTCTGGTTGAGCAGGAAGAGCAGCCGGAGATTGCCGAGGAGGTTCCTCTCAACTCCGAAGAGGAGGACGAGGACGACGGGCGGCTGAAGGCTGTCGATCTGATCGCGCCGACGCGGCTCGACTTTCTCAAGGAGCAAGAGGCTGAAGAGGCGCCGGTGAAGACGGCTGAGGTGATCGCCTTTGCCAACCAGAAGGGCGGCGTCGCGAAGACGACCACCACGCTCAACCTGGCCGTCGCTTTCGCCGAGTCCGGCTACCGGGTGCTCTGCATCGACCTCGACCCGCAGGGGAACCTGACGATGAGCCAGGGGATCGACCCCGACAAGGTCGAAAAAAGCCTCTACGACGTGCTCGTCAACGATGTGCCGATCTCCGAGATCATCGTCAAGCGGGAGATCGACATCGCCGTCGCCTCGATCGACCTGGCCGGGGCTGAGATCGCGATGAGCACCAAGATCGGCCGCGAGCGCTCGCTGGAAAAAGCGCTGAAAGAGGTCGCGGGCGACTACGACTTCGTCTGCATCGACACCCCGCCGAGCCTGGGTTTGCTGACGATCAACGCGCTTACCGCCGCGACCAAGGTGATCGTCCCGGTCCAGTGCGAGTACCTCTCGATGCGCGGGCTGGTTCAGCTCCAGAACACGCTGCGGATGATCCAGGAGAACCTCAATCCCGACGTGCGCATCGAGGGCATCCTGCCGACGATGCTGGACTCGCGGACCGTCCACGCCAAGGAGGCGGTGGAGATCCTCGAGGAGAACTTCGGCGACCTCGTTTTCCAGTCCCGGATCAAAAAGGCGATCAAATTCGCCGAGGCGCCTGTGAAAGGGTCCTCTGTGCTCAAGTACGATTCCGGCAGCAGCGCCGCGAACTACTACCGGGAGCTGGCGAAGGAGGTTTTGTCCCATGGCTCGGCGTAACAAGCGCGCAAGTATGCGCGAGGGGCCGCTGTCCGACCTGTTCCGGTCGACGACCGAGGACGCGCCGATGGATCCACCGGAGGCGCCCAGGTACGGGCGGGAAGATCCGGCCGAGGCGAAGAAGGCACACGATGAGCCCCCGCCCCCGCCACCCCCGGTCGAGCAGGAGCCACCCGCGGCAGAGGCGCCCCAGGCTGATGTTCCGGAGCGCGAGCGCGAGGAGTCGTCCGGTCTCTACGACCAGGAGATTGAAGGCTCGACCGAGTCTGCGCCCGAGCGGCTGAAGAGGGTCTTTTCCGAGGAACCGAAGCCGCGGCACGAGCAGTTCGTGCCGGAAACGCCGCGCTATGGGCGCGATGAGCCTGCCTATGAGCCGCCCGGCAGCGGTGAGCCGCACCAGCCGGTGATTAGAGTCGTCGGCGTCGGCGGGGCCGGCGTCAACGCGGTCAACCGGATGGTCGACGCCCGCATCCCCGGGGTCGAGTTCATGGCCGTCAACACCGATTTGCAGTCGCTGCAGCTCTGCGTCGCCGACATCACCGTCCACATCGGCGAGGAGCAGACGCGCGGCCTCGGCGCCGGCGCCGACCCCGAGGTCGGCCACCGCTCCGCCTTTGGGGAGCAGGACAAGATCAAGCGCCTTTTGAAGGGCTCCGACATGGTTTTCGTCGCCGCCGGCGCTGGCGGCGGCACTGGCTCGGGTGCGGCCCCCGTGGTCGCCCGCCTCGCCCGCGAGGTCGGCGCGCTCACTGTGGGCATCGTCACCAAGCCGTTCAGCTTCGAGGGCAGCCGCCGCACCAGCCAGGCCGACAAAGGGATCGACGAACTCGCCGCCGAGGTCGACACCCTGATCGTCGTCCCCAACGACCGCTTGCTGCAGGTGCTCGATCAGCAGACCTCGATGGTCGAGGCCTTCAAGGTCGCCGACGACGTGCTGCGTCAGGGCGTGCAGGGCATCTCCGACCTGGTGACGCTGCCCGCCGTCATCAACCTCGACTTTGCCGACGTGCGGACGATAATGTCCGACGCCGGTCGGGCGCTGCTCGGGATCGGCATGGCCTACGGCGACGAGCGCGCCGTACTCGCCGCCGAAAAAGCGATCTCCTCGCCGCTGCTGGAGACCTCGATGGAGGGCGCCCGCTCGATCCTGCTCTCGATCACCGGCGGTGCCGACCTCTCGCTGGTCGAGGTCTCCGAGGCCGCCAAGGTGGTCGGCGAGGCCGCCCACCCCGACGCCAACATCATCTTCGGCGCCAACGTCGACCAGGAGCTCTCGGACCAGATCTGGGTGACCGTTGTCGCCACCCGCTTCGACGGCCGCACCGCGACGCCGCGCCGCTCCGCCGAGCCGACGATCCGCCGCACCAAAGAGCCCGAGACGCGCCGTGGCCGCTCCGGCGATCGCGGCGGCGACCTCGGGATCGACGTCCCCGAGTTCCTACCCGGCTGATCGCGCCGCCCCGATGAAAGGGGTCGTCGCAGCCGGCCACCCGCTGACCGCCGAGGCGGGCGCTGCGGTGCTGCGCGAAGGTGGCAACGCGGTCGACGCTGCAGTCTGCGCGGTGCTCGCTTCGTTCGCGGTCGAGAGCCCGCTGACCGGATTCGGGGCGGGCGGCCACATGATGGTCCACGGTGAGGGAGAGACGACGCTGATCGATTTCTTCGTAGCCGCGCCCGGCCAGGACGGGATCGAGCGGAGCGCCGAGCTGGTGCCGATCGCCGTCCGCTTTGACGCCGAGACGACGCAGACGTTCTACGTCGGCCCGGCCTCCTGCGGGGTGCCGGGGACGGCGGCGGGGCTGGCGCACGCGCTGGAGCGGTTCGGGTCGATGCCGCTCTCGGCGCTGATCGGGCCGGGCGTGCGGCTGGCCCGCGAGGGGGCGCCGGTCAACCTCCAGCAGGCTTACATCCTCGAGATCCTCGCCCCGATCCACGAACACATGCCGGGCGCGCGCGAGCTCTACGCGCCTGGCGGGCGGCGGCTGGGGGAGGGAGACGTTTTCGCCTTTCCGGAACTGGCCGATGCACTGGAACGCTATGCCGATGAGGGCGCCGAGCCCTTCTACAAAGGTGATGTCGCTGCCGCGATCAGCGACTTCGTCGTCCGCAACGGCGGCATCATCGGCCCCGGCGACCTCGCCTCCTACGAGGCGATCGAGCGCAAGCCGATCGACACCGCCTTCCGTGGCACCGAAGTCCTCACCAACCCGCCGCCCTCCTCCGGCGGCATCCTCATCTCCTACTGCCTCGGGTTGCTGGAGCGGCTTGGACCGGCGAGCGGCCCCGAGCAGCTGGTGGCGGCGATGGAAGCCGCCAACTCGCGCCGCGACCTTGCCTTCGCCGAGTCCCTCTACGAGGAGGGGATGGAGGTGGGCTTCCTCGACCCAGTTGGTCTTGACCTCGCCGCCGCCGACCTGCTCGGCTCGACCACCCACATCTCCGTCCTCGACGCCGAGGGCAACTGCGCCAGCGTCACCTGCTCCAACGGCTCCGGCTCGGGGGTGCTGGTGCCGGGGACGGGGGTGATCCTCAACAACATGCTCGGCGAGGAGGACCTGAACCCGGCCGGCTTCCACCTGATCGCGCCGGGGCGGCGGGTGCCCTCGATGATGGCGCCGACCGTGGTTCTGCGCGACGGCGAGATCGTCCTCGCGCTTGGCAGCGCCGGCTCCAACCGGATCCGCTCGGCGATCCTTCAGACGGTGGTGCGGGCGGTCGAGCAGGGCTACCCGGTGGACGCGGCGGTGGAGGCGCCGCGGCTGCACTTCGAGCAGGGAACCGTCCAGGCCGAGCCGGGCCTCGACGAGGCAGCGCTGGAGCGGATCGAGGCGCGGGGGGTGCCGGTGCTGCGGCGACCGGCGATCAACCTCTTCTTCGGCGGCGTCCAAGCCGTCTCCCGCGACCCGCGCAGCGGCGAGCTCCGCGGCGGCGGCGATCCCCGCCGCGGCGGCGCCGTCGCCTACGCTTAGTTCCGTGGTTCCTTTCGCACCTATGTCGTGCCTAAGGAACCACGCAACCGGGGGAGACGGTTGAATGGGGCTGTGGCGGGCGGGCCGGACATCGACTTCGAGGCGGAGGGGCTACTGGATGACCTGTCGGGAGACGCGCGCGAAGCGCGGTTGGCCCTGCTCGAAGAGCTCGCCGCCGACGGCGTCTCGCTGGAGGAGTTGCGGGATGCGGTCGCCGCGGGCCGACTGGCCTTGCTCCCGGTCGAGCGGACCCTGGCCGGCAGCGGCCACCGCTACTCGGCCCGTGAGATCGCCGAGATCGTCGGCATCGACCTCGAGCAACTGCGGCGCTTCAGCGCCGCCCTCGGCGTCCCTTACACCGATCCCGACGAGCTGCGCGGCACCGAGGCCGACCTCGAAGCCGCGCGGCGGATGAAGGCTTTCCTCGACGCCGGCCTGCCGGAGGAGGGGATGCTGCAGGTCGCGAGGACGATCGGGATGGGGACCGCGCGCATCGCCGAGGCAAACCGCGAACTGGTGATCCGCACCCTCACCCAGCCCGGCGACAGCGAGCGCGACGTAGCTTTGCGTTTCGCGGCGGCGGCCGAGGCGATGATGCCGCTGGTCGGCCCCACCGTCGCCCACGCCCTGCAGGCAAACATGCTTGAGCAGATCCGCCGCGACGTGATCGCCACCTCCGACCTCGCCTCCGGCGGGATCGGCGGCACCGCGAAGCTCACCGTCTGCTTCGCCGACCTGGTCGAGTTCACCCGTCTCGGCGAGGAGATCCCGGCGGAAGAGCTGGGCTTGGTCGCCGGCCGACTGGAGGAGATGGCCAGCGCCGTTGCCGAGCCGCCGGTGCGGCTGGTGAAGACGATCGGCGACGCGGTGATGTTCGTGGCCAACGAGGCCGAGCCGATGCTCCGCGCCGCCCTGGCGCTGACTGCCGCCGCGGAGGCCGAAGGTGAGGAGTTCCCGTGGCTGCGTGCCGGGCTCTCCTGCGGCCCGGTGCTGCCCCAGTCCGGCGACTACTACGGCCGCCCGGTGAACCTGGCCAGCCGCATAACCGGCGTCGCCCGCCCCGGCAGCGCCGTCGTCGACGCCGCCGTCAAAGAGGCAGCGGGGGAGGACTTCGCCTACACCTACATCGGCGAGCGCCGGCTGAAGGGCATCGATTCCCGGGTCAAGCTGTTCCGTGCGCGCATGCCCGGCGAAAGCAAGGAAAACGAGCCGCGCCTACGGCGTTAGAGAGGTTTGCGCGCCGAGACCAGCAGGTTGTAGAAGAGCTCGGCCGGCAGGTAGGGCTCGAGCACTTTGCTGTCGACTTTCTGCAGGGCGATGTAGCTGTTGAAGGCGAAGCGGCGCCAGCCGAACGAGATCGACTCCGGCTCGGCGCTTGACTCGACCGTGCGCAGGCCCCAGCCCCAGGCGTTGGAGAGGAGCTCCTCGCCGCCGACGTGGCGCTGCTCAAAGCCGCCGTCGCGCAGTAGGCGACGCAGGTCGGCGGGGGCGAAGGCGTGGACATCGACCTCTCCCTCAAGCGAGTGGTCATGGGACTGCTCGCCTTCGGCGACCGCGCGCTGCTTGGCGCCGATCGCCCGACGCCAGACCGGCGCCAGTGCCAGCCCCGCTCGCTTCGGCAGCGCTGCCAGCGTGTCGCCATAGCGCGAGGGCTCGCCGGCGAAGGCGATCATCCCGCCGGGCCGCAGGACGCGACGGAATTCGGCGAAGGCCTTGTCGAGGTCGGGGATGTGGTGGAGGACGGCGTGCCCGAAGACGAGGTCGAAGCTCTCGTCCTCGAAGGGGAGCACCTCGGCCTCGGTCTCGACCGTGGTCACGCCCTCGAGCCCGAGTGCCTCGGCGGTGGCGGCGAGCCGGCTCAGCATCCCCGGCGAGATGTCGGTCGCGGTCAGCCGCTCGATCACCCCGAGCTGGACCAGGTTGAGCGAGAAGTAGCCGGTGCCGGAGCCGATCTCCAGCGCGTCGCCAAAGCTGCGCCCCTTCAGCCCGCCCAGCGCCTTGACCAGCTTCAGCCGCACCTGCCGCTGGCCGACCTCGCCGAAGTCGATGCCCCACTTGGCGTCGTACTCCTCGGCGGCGGCGTCGTGGTAGCGGGTGTTGACGTCCTTGATGTGCTCCGGGGTGGCGGAGGGAGAGGCTGGCATCGGGCGGGAACTCTACGCGGAACGGCGCAATGCACGGTCGCAGGCCGGCCAATAGCGTTCCCGGCATCGCCGAGGAATACCTACAGCTGAACCAGCCGGCCGGGGTGCCGCCGCTGCCGCTGACCGGCGAGCGGACGCTGCCCGACGTGCCCGAGGAGAACTACTGGTTCCGCCGCCATCTGGTCGTCTACGAGTGGATCGCCGGGCGGGTCGGGGGCAAGCGGGTGATCGACATGGCCTGCGGCGAGGGCTACGGCTCCGATGTCCTCGCCGGCACCGCGCAGAGCGTCGTCGGCGTCGACGCCAACCCGGAAGCCCACGAGCACGCGCGGCTGCGCTACCAGCACCCCAACCTGCGCTTCGAGCGCGACCTGGTGGAAACGTTCTCCGAGCTCTGCGACGCGGTCGTCTTTCTGCAGACGATCGAGCACGTCCAGGACCCCGGCGCGATCCTCGAGCACTTCAAGGCGATGCTGGCGCCGGGCGGGGTCGCCTACGTCTCGACCCCGAACCTGCTGACGCTGGCGCCGGCAGGAGCGGAGAAGTCCGACAACCCCTGGCACGTAAAGGAGTACCGGGCCGAGGAGTTCCGGGCGCTCTGCGAGGACCACTTCCCCCAGGTCGAGATGCTGGGCCTCTTTCACGCCCGCAAGCTGCGCGCCCACGAGCTGGCGATCAAGCTCGGCTGGGACTCGGTCCACAAACGCCTCGGCTTGACCAAGCCCTTCTACAACCGCTTCACCCCCGCGATCGTCGCCTCGGACTTCCGCCTGCGCCCGCGCGACCTCGACCGCGCCCTGGACTTCCTCGCCATCTGCCGTGCCCCCTAACCACCGAACTGCATCAAATTTCCGGGCTGGGGGGCCGGAAATTTGATGCAGTTGGAAAGGGGGGAGGGCGCCGGCGACCTGGCGATCGTCCTGCACAGCCACATGCCCTACGTGGAGGGGTTCGGGACCTATCCCTTTGGCGAGGAGTGGCTGTTCGACGCGGTGATCCGCTCCTACCTGCCGGTGCTGGAGGTGGCGCGCGACTTGACGATGACGGTGACGCCGGTTCTGGCCGACCAGCTGGAGGACCCGGGCGCGGCCGAGCGGCTGCGTCGCTTCCTGGTCGAGTGGCGGATCGGCGCCGCCGAGGCGGACCTGGAGCAGGTGCCGGCGGAGTGTCGGGCGGCCTGCGAAGGAGAGCGCGAGCGCTACCGTCACGCGCTCGAGCTGCTCGATGCGGCTGGCGGCGACCCGCTGGCGCCATTCCAACGCGCCGCAGGGGAAGGGCGGATCGCGCTCGCCACCTCCGCCGCCACCCACGCGGTGCTGCCGCTGCTGGCGACGCGGAACGGCTTGCGGCTGCAGTTGGAGACCGGGATCCGCTCCCACCGCCGTCGCTTCGGTTGGGACGGCGGCCTCTGGCTGCCGGAGTGCGCGTATGTGCCGGACCTGGAGTGGGCACTTGCCGAGCAGGGGGTGCGCTGGTTCTGCGTCGACCAGAGCGAGCACGGCGAATCGCTCGAGGCGCTGGCGCCGGTGCGCACCGAGGCTGGCCCGGTGGCGCTACCGATCGATTGGGAGGCGATTTCCTGGCTCTGGTCGCTCGAGGGCTACCCAAGCGATCCCGAGCACGCCCAGTTCGCCGGCAAATCGCTGCGCGGCATCCGCATCTGGCGGGTCGGCGGCGGCGCCTACGACCCGGCAGCCGCGGCTGCGGCGGCGCACCGTCAGGCCGGCGAGTTCCTCGCGGCGGTCGGCGAGCGCCTGCGCGCCTACGCCGAGACCTGCGACCGCCGTGGCCTGCTCGTCTTCGCGATCGACACTGAGCTGCTCGGGCACTGGTGGTCGGAGGGCCCGACATGGCTGCGGGCGGTGATCGAGGGAGCTGAGCCGGCCGGCGTCCGCCTGGTCACCGTGCCGCAGGCGCTCGCCGAGCACGAGCCGGTCGAGCGCCCGCTGCGCGCCTCGACCTGGGGCGAGGGCAAGGACCTGCGCACCTGGGACTCGCCGCCCGTCGCCGACCTCGCCACCGGCGCTCGCCGCCTCGAGCTGCGCCTGTTGCGGGCGGTCTCGGCGGGCCTGCGGGGAGAGCGGGCCGAGCGGGCGGCGCGAGAGCTTCTTGCCGCCCAGGCGAGCGACTGGGCCTTCCTCGACCAGCGCGGACAAGCTGGCGATTACGCCTTCCAACGGGCCGCCGATCACTCACAGGAGATGTTGGAGGCCATAGACTGCGACCGCCCCACCGAGCCGCGTATGCGTTCGCTCGCCCCGGATCTCAGTCTCGCTCCCCTCTTGGAGCCCTAAAACCCGGATCAAGCCACCCGAATCCGAATGACCCGCGTCCTGATTCTCTCCTGGGAGTACCCGCCGCTGATTGAGGGGGGTCTGGCCCGCCACGTCCGCAAGCTCTCCGAGGCGCTGGTTGAGCGCGACGTCGAGGTCCACGTCCTCACCCGCGGCGGCGAGGAGTCGCCGGCGCAAGAGCGCCGCGGCGGCGTCGTCATCCACCGCATCCGCGAGCCGAAGCGACCCACCGACCTCGGCGAGTTCGTCGCCTGGGTCGAGCGGATGAACTCCGACATGCTCGCCGCCGGGGTCGAGCTCGGCGACCGCTACAGCTACGACATCGTTCACGGCCATGACTGGCTGGTTGCCAACGCCTGCGACCACCTCGCCAGGCGCTTCGGGGCGCCGCTGATGACGACGATCCACGCCACCGAGTACGGCCGCCATCAGGGTTGGGTCGACAAGCACCCGCAGACCTACATTCACGGGGTCGAGCGCTGGATCACCAACCGCTCCGACCGCGTCGTCACCTGCTCCCACTACATGCGCGAACAGGTCGCCGACATCTTCGGCGTCGAGGAGGAGCGGATCAGCGTGATCCCGAACGGGATCGACCCCGACGACCTCCCCGCCCAGCCGGCGGCGGAGCTGGCGCGGCTGCGCGCCGAGTTCGCGGCGCCGAAGCAGAAGCTGGTGCTGCTGATCGGCCGCCTCGTCTATGAGAAGGGCTTCCAGCTGGCGTTGGAGGCGATGCCGCGGGTGCTCGAAGAGGCGCCGGGGACGCGCTTCCTGGTCGCCGGCTCCGGCACCCACGAGGCCGAACTGAAACGCCAAGCGCAGGAGCTGGGGCTGATGGAGCACGGCACCTTCCTCGGCTGGATCGGCGACGACGTGCTGCACTCGCTCTACCGGATCGCCGACCTCACCGTGGTCCCCTCGATCTACGAGCCCTTCGGCCTCGTCGCCCTCGAGGCGATGGCCTCCGGCTGCCCCTGCATCGTCGCCGACACCGGCGGCCTGCGCGAGGTGGTCCCGCACGAGGAGGCGGGGCTGCGCTTCCGCGCCCACGACCCCGAAGCGCTGGCCGAGGTGGCGATCCGTGTCCTCTCCGACGATGCCCTCGGCCGCCGCCTCGTCGCCGAAGCCTACGAGCATGTGCGTCGCTTCGACTGGGGCGACGTCGCCGAGCAGACCGCTGCGGTCTACGCCGAGCTGGCCGGCGCGAAGACCGCGTAAACGCTTCGCGCTGCTCAGCAATCGCTGCGGCGGCGATAGGGGAGGGTTGGCTCACTGATCGCAAAGCTCCCCTTGGCGCTGTCGCCTGGGACCCAATGGATGCCCTCGAGCAGCTCCGCAGGAGAGACCGCGAGCGCGGCCGCCAACTTCATCAACGTGTCGATCCGGGGGATGCGGCCGCCGTGCTCCAACAGCCCGATCTCGGTTCGGTGCAGCGAGGCGAGCTTGCCAAGTTCTTCCTGCGACATCGCCGCGCGTCGACGGCAGCGGGAGAGGTTGCGGCCGAACTTGACCGCGACCTCCTCAGATCGGAGTCTCCGGGCGCCGGCCACATGAGCAGTCTTCACTACAGAAGTCATTGTCCGCCAGACAATAACACTCGAACACGATAGACTTCCTGGTCTGAGAAGTCGTAACGAAAGCGTCAACCAAATTGTCTCCGGATACCGGAGACAATTTGTAGTCGTCAGTTGACGATCTCCGGCGGCTGCATCGTCGTCCAGGACTGGGGGTCCGGTTCGACCGGCCGCTCCCAGTGGAGGTCTTGCGGTGCCTCGCGCATGCGGATGATGCGGGCGGGGATGCCGCCGACGACGGCGTTGGCGGGGACGTCCTTGGTGACGACCGCGTTGGTGCCGATCACCGAGTTGTCGCCGACGCGGACGCCGCGGAGGATGCAGGCGCCATAGCCGATCCAGACGTTGTTGCCGACCTCGACGTCGCGCTTGTAGATGCCCTGCAGCCGGATCGGCCGCTCGACCTCGACCATGCCGTGGTCGAAGTCGATGAACATCGCCCGGTCGGCGATCACGCACTCCTTGCCGATCCGCACTCGCTGGTAGGCAGAAATCGTGCACTCCTGGCCCATCACCGTCTTCGCGCCGATCTCGACCACGCCCTCGTGGCAGCGGATCTTGGTCCCGTCGCCGATCCAGACGAAGCGGCCGAAGCGGACCTCGCCGCGGGGCTCGATGTGGAGTTCGAGGCGAGGACCGAGGAAGAAGGGCCCGTCCGAGCGCCAGCGCCAGCCCGCCGGGGTCAGCAGGCGCCGCCACAGGTAGCGCCAGAAGAGGCGCGCGTAGCGCGGGTTCAGCATCCGGTTGCGGGCGAGAAAGCGCAGCACGGCGGGGCAACTTTAGAGATCGTCGCGGGATCACGGACGACCTCTTAGACTGGGCCGCCCTTGGCTGACGTCGCCAAAACCGCCCCGCTGGCCGAGCGCCTCCTCGCCGGCGAAAAGCGAGCGCTGGCGCGGGCGATCACCCTGATCGAGTCCGACGACCCGGCCGGCTGGGAGTTGGTGCGCGAGGTTTACCCGCGCACCGGCCAAGCCCGCATCGTCGGCTTCACTGGCCCACCCGGGGTCGGCAAGAGCACCCTGATCGGGGCGCTGACGGCGGAGCTGCGCAAAACCGAGCGCGAAGTCGCGGTGCTCTCAATCGACCCCTCCAGCCCCTTCACC
>DASSNA010000295.1:0-3520 GCA_035688445.1 Solirubrobacterales bacterium
CGAGACCTCGGTGGCGAAGCTGTACGCGACCGAGGCGGCGGTCGAGTGCGCCAACCTGGCGATCCAGGTCCACGGCGGCTCCGGTTACGTCGACGACTACCCGGTCGAGCGCTACCTGCGCGACGCCCGCGTCACCACCCTCTATGAGGGCACCTCGCAGATCCAGAAGCTGATTATCGGCCGCGCCGCAACGGGCATCAACGCGATGCTCCCCCTGCAGGAGAGCTGACCTTGGCCGGGCTGGTCGAGGTCTCGGTCGACGAGTTCCACGTCGGCCTGGTGCGGCTGAACCGGCCGGAGGCGCGGAACGCCCTCTCGCCGGAGATGCGGGCCGAGCTCACCGCGGAGCTGGAGCGGCTCGACGCCGACCCCGCGGTGCGCTGCATCGTTATCGCTGGCCACGATGAGTTCTTCGCCGCCGGCGCCGACATCAGGGCGATGGCCGAGCGGCCACTCGACGCCCCGCCCGACCCGAAGGGGATGGAGTTCTGGACCCGCCTGGCGGCGCTCGGGACGCCGACGATCGCCGCCGTCTCCGGCTACGCCTTCGGCGGCGGCTGCGAGCTGGCGCTCGCCTGCGACATGATCGTCTGCGACGAGAAGACCCGCTTCGGCCAGCCCGAGATCACCCTCGGGATCATCCCCGGCGGCGGTGGCAGCCAGCGCCTCGCCCGCGCGATCGGCAAGCAGCGGGCGATGGAGTACGTCCTCACCGGGCGCCGCTGGGACGCGCAGACGGCCGAGCGCTGGGGCCTCGTCAACAGGGTTGCTGCCGGAGAGGGCACCTGGCTGAGCGAGGCGCTCGAGTTGGGCCGGCTGGTCGCGGCGCGGGCGCCGCTGGCAGTGCGACTGGGCAAACAGGCGGTGCTGGCGGCGGCGGAGACGAGCCTCGCCGAGGGCCTCGTCGCCGAGCGCGAACTCTTCGACCAGGCGATGGCGAGCGAGGACCGAGTCGAGGGGATGAAGGCCTTCCTCGAAAAACGCGAGCCCGAGTTCAAAGGCCGATGAGCATCTCCCGGATCGGCATCATCGGTGCCGGCACGATGGGCGCCGGAATCGCCCAAATCGCGACCCTGGGCGGGTTCGAAGCGACGCTCCACGACGCTGACTTTGACGCGCTCGAGGAGGGAGCGAAAAGACTCGGCATAGCCTTCGCCAAAGGCGCCGAACGCGGCCGCTGGAGCGATGAGGAGGCCGAAGCCGCAATCGAGCGCTTCGACTTCTCCGAAGAGTTCGAGGGTCTCGCCGGCTGCGAGCTGGTCATCGAGGCGGTGCCGGAGCGGGTGGAACTGAAGCGGCACGTCTTTACGCAGCTGGCGGAGCTGCTGGGGCCGGAGGCGGTGCTGGCGACCAACACTTCTTCCCTGCGGGTCAGCGACATCGCGCAGGGCGTACCGCAACCCGAGCGGGTCGTCGGCATGCACTTCTTCAACCCGCCGCCGCTGATGAAGTTGGTCGAGGTGGTCGCCGCAGAGCACTCCTCCGAGGCGGCACTGGCAGCGGCGACCGAAGTTGGCGAAGGCATGGGACGGACGCCAATCCGGGCCAAGGACTCCCCCGGCTTCGTCGCCAACCGCCTCGCCCGCCCGTTCACGCTGGAGTCGCTGCGGATGCTCGGCGACGGCGTCGCCGACGCGGAGACGATCGATCGCATCATCCGCCTCGGCGGCGGCTTCCGGATGGGCCCGTTCGAGCTGCTCGACCTGATCGGCCTCGACGTCAACCTCGAAATCGCCCACTCCTTCTTCGCCCAGGGCGGCAAGGTAGAGCGCTGGCGACCGAGCCTGATCCAAGAAAAGCTGGTCGCCGAAGGCCGGCTCGGCCGCAAGAGCGGGCGCGGCTACTACGTATACGGCGAGGGGCACGAGCGCGAACTCGACCCCGAGCTCGGAATCCTCGCCCCCACCCTCGATCCGGAGAAACTCTCCCGGGTCGACCCGAAGGCGGAGGAGGTGCTGAGCCGGCTCTTCGCCCAGATCGCCAACGAGGCGGCCTTCGCGCGGGAAGAGGGCATCGCCTCTCCCGAGGACATGGAGATCGCGATGCAGCTTGGGTTCAACTGGCCGCGCGGACCGCTCGGCATCGCCAAGGTGATCGGCCCGCGGCGGGCATTGGCGATCCTCGAGGAGCTGCAGACCGAGAAGGGCGAGGCCTACTTGCCGGCGCCGCTGCTGCGTGCCGAAGCCGAACAGGATCCAACTTGAGCGCGGCGCGAAAACCGGCCACCGAGCTCACCGTCCAGCGCAACCGCGAGGCTGTCGCTTCGCTCCCCCCGCGCGACGATGAGGACTTCGCCGACGCGACCCGCGGTCTTGTCGCACCCTTCGATCCGGCCACCGTCAAAGGCGAGCGGGGGAACGTCGTCTGGGACCTCGAGTCCTACGGCTTCCTCGAGGGCGAGCCCCCCGACAGTGCCCATCCCAGCCTCTGGCGCCAGAGCCAGCTCAGCCGCATCGCCGGCCTCTTCGAGATTGCGCCCGGCTTCTACCAGCTGCGCGGCTTCGACCTCTCCAACATGCACATCATCGAGGGCGAGCGCGGGATCATCGTCATCGACCCGCTGATCTCGGCCGAGACCGCCGCCGCGGCGCTGGCCCTCTACCGCGAGCACCGCGGCGATCGCCCCGTCACCGGCCTCGTCTACACCCACAGCCACATCGACCACTTCGGCGGCGCCAAGGGCGTCGTCTCGCCCGAGGAAGTGGCCGAGCGCGAGATCCCCGTGCTCGCCCCCGAGGGCTTCCTCCACCACGCGGTCAGCGAGAACGTCTACGCCGGCACGGCGATGGGCCGGCGGGCCGGCTACATGTACGGGGCGCGGCTGCGGCGCGGGCCCGACGGCCAGGTCGGCTCCGGCATCGGCCAGACCACCTCGCTGGGGACGCTGACGCTGATCCCGCCCAACCTCGAGGTCACCGCCACCGGCCAGGAGGAGACGGTCGACGGGGTGCGGATGGTCTTCCAGCTCACCCCCGGCACCGAGGCGCCGGCGGAGATGAACTTCCACTTCCCCGACCACCGCGTCCTCTGCATCGCTGACAACGCGATGCACGCGATGCACAACACCCTCACCCTGCGCGGCGCCGTGGTCCGCAACCCGCACGTCTGGGCGCGCTACCTCGACGAGTCGATCGAGCTCTTCGGCGAGCGCTCCGACGTTCTCTTCGCCGGGCACCACTGGCCGCGCTGGGGCAGCGAGCGGATCGTCGACTACCTGAAGAAGCAGCGCGACCTCTACGGCTACCTCCACGACCAGACCCTGCGGCTGCTGAACAAGGGCCTGACCGGGCGCGAGATCGCCGAGACGATGGAGCTGCCGCCCGAGCTCGCCTCGGAGTGGCACTGCCGCGACTACTACGGCTCGGTAAGCCACAACGTGAAGGCGGTCTACCAGCTCTACATGGGCTGGTTCGACGGCAACCCGGCCCACCTCTGGGAGCACACGCCGGTCGAGTCAGCGCGCCGCTACGTCGAGTTCATGGGCGGCTCCGAGCAGGTGCTGGAGCGTGCCCGCGCCTCG
>DASSNA010000174.1:0-6137 GCA_035688445.1 Solirubrobacterales bacterium
TACTGGGCCGCGACGTCCTTTTGATCGAGCGCTTCGACCGCCTCTTAGGCGAGCAGCGACGGGCGATGATCTCGGCCCTGACCATGCTCGGGCTCGACGAGGTGATGGGCCGATACGCGAGCTACGCCGATCTCGCTGACTTCATCCTCGAACGGTTCAGCGATGCGCTCCCCTCCCTGCGCGATCTCTTCTCCCGGATCGTCTTCAACATTCTCGTCGGCAACACCGATGACCATGCTCGCAACCACTCAGCCTTCTGGGATGGCAACGAGCTGACCCTGACGCCTGCCTACGACATCTGCCCTCAGCTTCGCAGTGGCGGCGAGGCGAGCCAGGCAATGGCGATCGGCCGCGATGGCTTTCGCATGAGCCAGGTGGCCGGCTGTGTCACCGCAGCGCCCACCTACCGCCTGACCGAAGCAGAGGCCAGGGAGATCGTCGACCACCAGATCGAGACGATCAGGTCTCGGTGGGGAGAGGCGTGCGACCTCGCTCGACTAACTGAGGTCGAGCGAGCCTACTTCTGGAAGCGGCAGTTCCTCAACCCCTACGCCCTCGAGAGCTATTGAGGTGCCGGGGGTCCATCGACGGACCCCCGGCATCCGGAAGAACTACGCGAGCAGCTTGGCCTTCGCCTGGTCGAACTCCTCCTGGCTGAGGGCGCCTTTGTCCTTGAGCTCGGACAGCTTGTGCAGTTCGTCGGCGGGCGAGGCGGCTCCGGCCTGCTCGCGGACGTATTCGTCGAAGTGCTTTTTCGCGTCGGCCTGGGCTTTGATCGTGCGGTCGCGCATCCCCTCGCCGCGGGCGATCAGGTAGATCAGCGCCGTTAGGAAGGGGATGAAGACGAGGAAGAGGACCCACGCCGCCTTTGCCCAGCCGGAGAGCTCGTGGTCGCGGAAGAGGTCGGAGAGGATCGTGATCAGGATCCAGATCCAGATTACGAAGAAGAAGATCTCAAGCGCGACGAGGAGGATTTCCCCGAAGCTGATGTCAGCGAGCGGCATAGCGCTCCTTTCGGTTTGCGGAACTGGGTACGCGGAGTTTCGCGCCTATGGATATTCCGGAACCTATCGGCTGCTCCTGCCTCTGTCATCTGTATTTCTCATTCTCATAACGAAGAGGACGATCGCCACCGAGGTGGCGAGGTTGAGGCTGGAGACGCCCTCCCGCATCGGGATCGAGACGCGGGCGTCGGCACGCTCGAAGACCTCGGCGCTGAGGCCGTGGCGCTCGGTGCCGAAGGCGAGCACGGCGCGGTCGGGCAGCCGCTCGGGGGCTAGCTCCTCCCCGTCGGGGTCGATCGCCAGCAGCGGCCGATCGCTCGCGGGCAGCGAGTCGACCCGGGCGACCGGAAGGGCGAAGTGGAGGCCGGCGGCGCCGCGGACCGCGTCGGCGTGCCAGGGGTCGTTTTCGCCAGTGGTGACGACCGCCGCCGCGCCGGCCGCCGCCGAGACGCGGATACAGGCGCCGATGTTGCCCATGTTGCGCGGCTGCTCGAGCAGGACCACCGGCGCCGGTTCCGAGTCGGCGAGAGTGGCGGCGAGGTCGAGCGGCGGGCGGCGGGCGATCGCGGCGACGCCGGTGCGCGGCACCAGCGGCACCAGGTCGGCGAGTTCCTCGGGCTCGATCGTCTCGACCCGGCCAGCGAGCTGACCCGCCAGGTCGGGGGCCAGTTCCGCGGCCAGCGCCTCCAGCGCCTCCGGGTCCACCGCCACCGCCTCGACCAGCTCGGCGCCGAAGCGCAGCGCGTGCTTGAGCGCGTGGAAGCCCTCAACCACGGTCAGCTCAGGGTCGCGCCTGGCGGTGCGGAAGCGGACGGCGCGTTCGTGCTCTGGACGGCCCATTCGGCCGCCAATCATTACGCGGGCGACGGAGCCTCGGCGATCTGGTCGCGGCCGCCGGCCTTAGCCAGGTACAGCGCCTGGTCGGCGCGGCCGAGCAGATCGTCGATCGTCTCGGTGAAATCCCAGCAGGCGAGCCCGGCCGAGCAGGTCTGCCCCATCGGGGTGGTCGCCCGCAGCCGCTCGACGATCTCGCACGCCTGCTCCGCGTCGGTGTCGGGCAGGAGGACGAGGAACTCCTCACCGCCGAAGCGGACGATCGTGTCCTCCCCGCGCAGCGCCTCGTCCCAGGCCCGGGCGCACTCGCGCAAGACCTCGTCGCCGGCGAGGTGGCCGTTGCTGTCGTTGTAGTCCTTGAAGTGGTCGATGTCGACGATCGCGACGCAGAGCGGCGAGCGGCTGCGACGAGCGCGGGCCATCTCCCGCGGCATCTGCTCTTGCAACGCACGGCGGTTGGGCAGGCCGGTGAGCGAGTCTTGGCGAGCCAGGCTCTGCACCTCGCCCAGCAGCTCCTCGCGTTCGGCCTCGACCTGCTTCAGCTCGGTGACGTCGGTCGAGCGCGCGTAGACCAGTTCCTCGTCCGGAGCCAGGGTCGAGCTCGTCCGCAGCCAGTGCCAGCTGCCGTCCTTGGCCCGCGCCCGGGTCTCCAGGATCGCCGAGGTGCCGACCTGGAAGAGCCGCTGCGCCTCGGCGAGCGCCCGCTCGTGGTCGTCGGGGTGGGTGAAGTCCAGCAGGCGTTTCCCCCGCAACTCATCCGGAGAGAAGCCGAGGTGTCGCTCCCAGGCGCCGTTTGCCTCCTGGCAGCGGCCGCCGCGGTCCATCGTGCAGAGCATGTCGTGGCTGAGCTCGAAGAAGCGACGGGCCCGCTTGTCCGACCGCGCCTGACGGTTGACCATCTCGGTAATCAGCAGCATCACCACGCCAAGGGAGATGAGGGTGAAGAGCCAGCGGGTCAGCGGCGAGTAACCGGCGGTGTTTTCCACCCTCAGCAGGGTGATGGCGTAGACCCCCAGCAGCCAGGCGAAGTGGGCGGCGGCAACCCGGCGGGGGAAGAAGTAGGACGCGATCAGGATCGCCCAGACGAAGATCGTGCCGTACTGGCCGACGGCGGCGCCACTCTCGTAGATCAGCAGCCCGGTGGCCGCGACGACGGTGGCGAGGATCGCGTGCACGCCGAGGTCGGGGATGCGGGCGGCGAACAAGGAGAGGGCGATGCCGGCAAGGGCCATCCCCCCGGCGGTCAGTGTGAGCGCGACTTCGTCGCCGCCGCTCGGGTGCGGGAGGAGGAGCGAGAGGAAGACGAGCCCAGCCCCGGCGATCGGCAGGACGGCGGCGACGCGTGCCTCCGGGTGCCCGGCCGGGAGCCAACTCCAGCCCTCCCTCTTTTTTGGTATCCCCTGCATAAAGCGGGGATCGGCAAGCAGGGCGGTTTTCTTAAGCACCCAGCGGGTGCCTATTTACGCCCGAACCACCTGGAATTGGCTCATCAAGCCGTGATCCTCGTGGTCCAGCATGTGGCAGTGGATCACGAATTTCCCGGTGTAATCGGAGAAATGACCGGCAAGGAGAATTTTTTCATTGGGATAGACGAAGAACGTCTCCTTGAGACAATCTTCCCAGGGGGGCGGGCGCTTGCCGTTGCGCTCGAGCAGGTACCAGTCGGTGTGGTGCAGGTGCATGATGTGGGCGACGTTGGTCTTGTTGACGATCTCCCAGGTGACCGTGCTGCCGAGCTTGGGGAAGGCCTCAACGTAGGCGGGGTTGAAGGTGCGGCCGTTGAGCCGCCAGGTGGTCTTGAAGAAGCCGCCGATCGTGATCTCCCAGCGGTGGTCGGGGCCGCGCTTCGCCTTGCGCGTCCACTCCGGCAGCGGCCGCAGGTGGCGGGGGACGCGGGTGCGGTCCGGGAGGTGGCCGGTACCGACGCGGAACTGCATCAGCGCGCCGCCGTAGGTGTGGGCGCCGGTGGGGTTGCGGCCCGAGTGGCGTTTGCTGCTGCGCAGCTCAACCGTCTCCCCCGCCGCGCTGGAGAAGTCGACGATCACCTCGACCCGCTCGGCCGGGCCGAGGAGGATTTCCTTGCGGCGGATCGGCTTCGGCATCAGCCCGCTCTCGGTCGCGATCTGGACCATTGGGGCGCCGTTGGAGAGGTGGAGGTTGTAGCTGCGGAAGGAGGAGATGTTGAGGATGCGCAGCCGGTAACGCTGCGGAGTGACCTGGTGGTGCGGCATGTAGGCACCGTTGACGAGGACGCTCTCGCCGAGGATGCCGTCGGCGGGCGGGCGCTTACCGGTGAAGGGGTCGATCAGCTGGTTGTGGGCATCGAAGGTGCGGTCGGCGATCATCAGCGGCAGGTCGCGATCTCCGCGCGGCAGCGGCAGCGAGTCTTCGAAGGAGTCCTCGACGATCCACATCCCGGCGAGGCCGCGCCAGCTGTGCTGGGCGGTGCGGTCGAGGCGGTGGTCGTGGTACCACTGGAAGGCGGCGCGTTCGGGACGGCCGTCCTCCATCAGGTCATAGACGTAGGTTTTCCGCGCCCCCGGCTCGAGCAGGAACTCGTTGCCGGACTCGCGGGCGGAGAGGCCGCTGGGGATCTGGCAGTAGAGCGAGCGTGGCTGACTCTTGGTGAGCCCGCCAGGGTAGCCGTCGAACTGGGTGCGGTTGTGGCCGCCGTGGAGGTGGACGGTCAGCTCTCCCACCCTCTCGGGCAGCTGGTGGTGGAAGGTGACGCGGGTGCGGCGACCGGCGCGGCGGCGGATCGTCGGGCCGGGGAAGCTGCCGCCGAAGGTCCAGAGCTTCGTCTTCGGGCCGGGGAGGATCTGCTGCTTCGCCTCCCGGATCGGGATGCGGATGTGGTCTTCGTCGAGGACCGGCGGGATCGGCAGCCGGTCGCGGAAGGGGACGGCGGCGAGCGCCGGCGGCGGCTCGGAGGAGAGCGGCAACCAGCCGCCGCCCTTGCCCCTTACGGGCAGGACGACGGCGAGGGCGCCGCCGCCGAGGGCGCCGAGAAAAGCTCGGCGCCCCAGGCGGTGCGGGGCTGAGGACTCTCCAGCCGTAGGCGTCTTAGGTGGTCGGTGCCGGCGGCGCGGGGGTAACCGTCACCTTGCCGTGCATCCACGGGTGGACGGCGCACTGGAAGTAGAGCGTGGTGCCAGGCGCAGCAGTCACCTGCTGAGTGAAGCTGGTGCCTTTCTTTTCGCCCGTGAACCAAGAGTCGCCCTTCTTGCCGGTGGCGTTGCCCATCGTGCTCCAGCCTTCTGGGCCCGCTTTCGCCGGGTTGATGGTGATCTTTTCCGTTTTCGGGTTGAACCCGTGCCATTTGGCGATCGCGAGGCAGATGTGCTTCGGCGTGAAGCAGTTTTTCCGCGCGTTCGCGGTCTTAGGAACCGAGCCCTTGGTGACCAGCGAGAAGGTGTGCGGACCGACCTGCCTCGGGTTGGTCTCGTTCTCGAC
Source organism: Solirubrobacterales bacterium (assembly GCA_035688445.1). Classification (GTDB taxonomy): domain Bacteria; phylum Actinomycetota; class Thermoleophilia; order Solirubrobacterales; family 70-9; genus VAYN01. The sequence goes on from DASSNA010000174.1 coordinate 5,292, forward strand.
CTCGAGCTGGTCGCCGTAGGCAACCGTTTCCGGCGCGACGAACTTCAGCTTGCCTTTGGTCAGTTCGATCTTGACCACGTCGGTGACGCCGGTCTCCGGAACGGCCGTTTCGGCTGCCCCGGCGAAGCTCGAGCTGCCGGCGATGACTGCGACGGCGGCCGCCGGGACCGCGATAGCCAGGGCCCGCAGGCGGGCGCGGCGTGAAAGCTTGCTGTGCAAAGCGTGCCTTTCTCTGATGACGGTTGACGACTACTCGGGCACCTCCCCCAGCATGCCCGCGCTGCAAGCTAGTACGCGGGGTGGCGGGCCGCAAGGGCCGTCTACAGGCGGTACCCAACGCCTACCTAATTTTCGTCAGTTTACAACCCCGTTACCCTCTAGCGGCCCAGTGACTTCTTTTCTGCATACGTGCTACCGGATCGGCGACATCGATCGCTCAGTCGCCTTCTATGAGCGGCTCGGCTTCGAAGAAGTACGGCGGATGCCGATCGGCGACGAGGCGATCAACGTCTACATGGCCCTGCCCGGCGAAGACCCCCGCCTCGAGCTCACCTATAACCACGGCGTTACCGACTACGACCACGGCACCGGCTACAACCACATCGCCCTCCTGGTTGACGGCAACCTAGACACCGCCCTCGAGCGCCTCGCCGAGCTGGGCATCGAGCCCGAAAAGCCTCCCTACCGCCCCGGCGGCCGCACCGAAGGCCACCGCATCTGCTTCGTCCGCGACCCCGACGGCTACCGCATCGAGCTGATCGGGGAGTAGCAACAACTCGTGGTTCCTTTCGGACGGTATACGTCCATAAGGAACCACGGAACGGCTAGCCCGGGCTGATGCCGCCG
>DASSNA010000299.1:0-2021 GCA_035688445.1 Solirubrobacterales bacterium
GACGGCGACCGCACCGGCCCCGGCTGGTCCGAAGAGATGCGCCCGCCCGGCGGTTTCCGCCTCCGCCACCCCCTCGGCCTCTTCAGCGCCACTCCGCTCGCCGGATAACGAACCTGCCTTTGACCACCTCATAGGTGGCAAATCGCAGGCTCGCCGCCAGTAGGGACAACCGCGCCTAGTCCAGCTTTATACGGCGGGACAAAGGCGCGATTGAGGCGGTCCTATTAGGCTCTCTCATGCTCTTTTTAAGGGATTGAGACTTTCAACCGAACGCGTCCGGTCGGCCGGGCGCGCCTAGTGGGGGGACACCCGTACAGATGACTCGCATTCGCCAGCAGAACGTAACCGCCGCGCAGTGGAGCTCCAACGGAGCCGCCCTCGGCGCCCAGGACCTGACCCTGCCCGAGAACAACCCGTTCGGGCAAAACGTCTTCTCCGTCTCCGTGCAGCGCGAACGGCTGCCGAAGGACGTCTTCGAGAAGCTGCAGACGACGCTGGAAGGGGGCGAGGCCCTCGATCCCAGCCTCGCCGATGCCGTCGCCGAGGCGATGAAAGAGTGGGCGCTGGAGAACGGCGCCACCCACTACACCCACATGTTCCAGCCGCTGACCGGCTCGACCGCGGAGAAGCACGACTCCTTCTTCGAGCCCGGCGGCGAGGGCGAGGCGATCGCCGGCTTCTCCGGCAAGGAGCTGATCCAGGGCGAGCCCGACGCCTCCTCCTTCCCCACCGGCGGCGTCCGCGCCACCTTCGAGGCCCGCGGCTACACCGCCTGGGACCCGACCAGCCCCGCCTTCATCCTCGAGAACCCGAACGGGGCACTGCTCTGCATCCCGACCGCGTTTACCTCCTGGACCGGCGAGGCGCTCGACGCGAAGATCCCGCTGCTGCGCTCGATGGACGCGCTCTCGCGCTCGGCGATCAAGGCGCTGCGGCTGCTCGGCGACGATGAGGCGCAGCGCGTCTTCACCACGGTCGGGCCCGAGCAGGAGTACTTCCTGATCGACGAGCAGTACTTCTTCGAGCGCCCTGACCTGATCGCGACGGGTCGCACCCTCTTCGGCGCCAAGCCGCCGAAGGGCCACGAGCTCGACGACCACTACTTCGGCTCAATCCCGGAGCGGATCCTCGCCTGCATGCTCGAGGCGGAGCTGGAGATGCGCAAGCTCGGGATCCCGGTCAAGACCCGCCACAACGAGGTGGCGCCGAACCAGTACGAGATCGCGCCGATCTTCGAGAACTCGAACGTCGGCTCCGACCACCAGCAGCTCTGCATGCAGATCATGCAGAGCGTCGCGCGGCGCTACGACCTGGTCTGCCTCCTGCACGAGAAGCCCTTCGCCGGCGTCAACGGCTCGGGCAAGCACAACACCTGGTCGATGGGCACCGACACGGGCAGCAACCTGCTCAACCCAGGCGACACGCCCGCTGACAACGTCCACTTCCTCTTCTTCTGCGCGGCGGTGATCCAGGCCGTCAACAAGCACCAGGGGCTGCTGCGCGCCTCGGTCGCCAACATCGGCCAGGACCACCGCCTCGGGGCCAACGAGGCGCCGCCCGCGATCATCTCGATCTTCCTCGGCGCCGAGCTGGAAAAGGCCTTCGAGGCGATCGCCGCGGGCGAGGGGGACCCCCACACCCCGGCCGACAACATCCATTTCCTGTTCTTCTGCGCGGCCGTGATCCAGGCCGTGAACAAGCACCAGGGACTGCTGCGGGCCTCGGTCGCCAACATCGGCCAGGACCACCGCCTGGGGGCCAACGAGGCCCCCCCGGCCATCATCTCGATCTTCCTCGGCGCGGAGCTCGAGAAGGTCTTCAGCGCGATCGAGCAGGGCGAGGCCGGCGAGAGCACGCCCGAATCGTTCCTCGGTTTGGGTACCCCGGTCCTGCCGCCGCTGCCCAAGCACGGAGGCGACCGCAACCGCACGAGCCCGTTCGCCTTCACGGGCAACAAGTTCGAGTTCCGCGCCGTCGGCTCCAGCGCTAACATCGCCGGCCCGAATACGATTCTCAACGCG
>DASSNA010000310.1:0-7503 GCA_035688445.1 Solirubrobacterales bacterium
CGCTCGAGGACACCGGTGTGCCGGCGACCGTGCAGGCGATCCTCGCCGCCCGCATCGACCGGCTCGGCGCCGACGCGAAGCAGCTGCTCCAGGTCGCCTCGGTCGTCGGCAAGGAGGTCGGCGCGCGCGGGCTGCGCCTGACTGCAGGGATCGACTCCGACGAGATGGACCGGGTGCTCGCCGAGCTGACCGAGTCCGGCTTCCTCTACGAAGCCGAGCTCTACCCCGAAAAGGTCCTCGCCTTCCGCCACCCGCTCACCCGCGAGGTCGCCTACGGCACCCAGCTCGCCGAGCAACGGGAAGCGACCCACGCCGCCGCCGCACGAGCTTTGATCGAGCTCAACCCACCCGACCGCCACGACGAGCTGGCGGCGCTGATCGCCGACCATCTCAAGCAGGGTGGCAAGCCGCTAGATGCCGCGCGCTGGTCGGCGCGTGGCGCCTACTGGGCCGGCCACAGCCGCCCCCACGACGCGCTGCGCCTCTGGCACCAGGTGATGGAGCTGGCCGACGAGCTAGAGGAGGACGAGGAGGTCGCCAACCTCGCGGTCCACTCGCGCCTGCTGCAGTTGCAGTACGCCTGGCGGGTGGGGATGAACCGGGGGGAAGAAGACCGGCTCGCCCGGGAAGCCGAGGAGATCGCGACGCGGCAGAACGACCTGCACTCGCTGGCACTGCTGAAGGTGGCGACGCAGGTCCGCCCCGGCCTCCCGCACCACGGCCCGACCTGGATCGCAGCTGTCCGCGAGACGGTCGAGCTGGCCGATCAGACCGGCGACCGCCACCTGCGCGCCGCGATCCGGGGAGCAGGCGCCTACGCCTACCTCTGCGTCGCCGACTTCGAGGGCTTCGAGCGGATCCTCGACGAGATGCTGGAGATCGTCGGCGACGATGGCTCGGTCGGGGCGGGAATCGTGCTCGGCAGCCCGATCGCCTGGGGCCTGATGGGCAAAGGGATGGTGCGGCGCGAGAAACTCGAATTCGAGGAGGCCGAGGAGCTCTTCGAGCGCGCCCTGGAAAGCGCCGTCGAGGAAGACGACCCAGAGACCGCGAGCTGGGTCCGCAGCAACCAGGCCAGCTTGATCATCCGCCGCGACCCCGAGGCAGCGCTGGCGATCGCGCGCCGCAACCTCGAGCTGACCGACCGCCTCGGCGACATCTTCTCTCGCAGCCTTGCTCTCTCAAACCTCTCCTGGGCGCAGCTGATCGCGGAGGAAAACGAGGGGGCGCTGGAATCGATCGAAGAGTCGGAGCGGCTCTACCGCGAGGCGATGGACAACGGGGGCGAGATGGAGGGCTGGCGGGGTCAGCTGCGCGCCCGCGCCCTGATCATGGTCGGCCGCGAGGAGGAGGCGCTGGAGGTGGCCGAGGAGGCCGCGCGCATCACCCGCGAGCGGGGCATGCTCTGGAGCTACCCGGTGGCGATGCTGACGCTCGCCCGGGCACGGGCGGCTGCCGGCGTCGACGGCGTCGCCGAGGCATTCGAGGAGTCCGAACGGGTGGCGCGCGAGACCGGGGCGACGACGCTGCTGGAGGACATCAGGGTCGAGCGACAGGAGCTCGAGACGCCGGCCAACAGGATGTAGCGCTGCGGCGCAGCCGCGTTTTTCCGCGTTTATCCGCGGCGCTCCAGCTCGGCGACCATCAGCTTCGTGTGCAGGGCCCCGATCAGGTCCTTGAGCGGCTGGGCGCCGGCCTCCAGCATCTCCACCACCCGCTCCGTCGGCACCTCGCCGGCGAGCCGCTCCATCACCACGTCGACCTCCTGGCGGACCAGCTCTTCCAGCGCGGCTTTGTAGCGGAGGGTGTCGTAGACGGTGAAGCCGATCTGCTCGTCGTAGCCGCCGGCCCGGAAGCGGCTAATCGCCTCGATGATCGTCACGTCGGAGGGCGAGTAGCCGCGGCTGTTGGGGGTGAGGACGCCGATCTCGGCGAGTCGGTCGAGCACCTCCTTGGGGACGCCGTAGCGCTTGCGGACCTCGGCGGCGCTGGTGCGGGAGCGCTCGCCGGCAAGCGCCCGGTCGAGGATCTGGTCGCCGAGTTCGAGCATCGCCTGGGCGCGCTCGGGGTCCTCGTCGAGGACGTTCTTGATCGCCTTCAGCGGCAGGAAGCGCTCCTCCTGCAGGCGCTTAATCAACCTGATCCGCTCGACGAACTCGGGCGGGTAATAGGCCATGTTGCGGCTCGTCTTGACCGGCTCCGGCAGCAGCCCCTCGCGCAGGTAGTGCTTGATCGTCGGCGCGGGAACGCCGGAGGCCGCGGCCAGCTCGCGCATCCGCAGCAGCCCATTCTCTGCCGACGGGACGATTCCCGGTTGTATGGACCGGTTTTCGTCCCGTCGGCCCCCGTTGGCGCTCATGCGCGGAACTCTCCCTGCGCCTCAGCTGCGGGACCGGCGGCGGCGCCAGACTCTTTCATTGCTGCGATCTCGGCCTCCGAGTAACCGACTTCCGCCAGCACCTCGTCGGTGTGCTCGCCGAAGGCGGGCGCCGGGCGGGTCGGGTCGGCGGGGGTGCGGCTGAGCTTCACCGGGTGGCCGAGCTGGCGCACCGTCCCCAGCTCGGGCTGCTCGATCTCGGTCACCATCTCCCGCGCCCGCACCAGCTCCGAGTCGAGTGCCTCGTCGAGATCGAGGACCGGCTCGATGCAGCAGTCGTGCTCGTCGTTGAAGGCTTTCCAGTCGTCGCGGCTACGCGAGCGGAATACCGCAGCGACCTCGGCCCAGGCCTCGGAGCCCGGTGCCTCGAACTGCTTCTCGACCAGGTCGGGACGGTCGACGCCGTTGCAGAAGGCAGCCCAGAACTTCGGCTCCAGGGCGCCGCAGGTGACCCAGCCGTCGGCGGCCTCGTAGGGCATGTAACAGACCAGACCGCCGGCGAGCTGCTGCTCGCCGCGCCGTGGCACCTCCTCGTCGCAGAAGTAGCGACCGGCGACCATCGCCAGCCAGGAGAGGGCGCCGTCGGCCATCGAGACGTCGACCATCTGTCCCTCGCCCGAGCGCTCCCGCTCGCGCAGCGCCGCCAGCACCCCGAAGGCGGCCATCAGACCGCCGCCGCCGAGGTCGGCGATCTGGCCCGCCGACTGCACCGGCGGGCCGTCCTTGGCGCCGGTCAGACCGAGCAAGCCGACCAGGCCGAGGTAGTTCATGTCGTGCCCGGCCCGCTGCGTGTAAGGGCCGTCCTGGCCGTAACCAGTAATCGCGCAGTAGACGATCGCGGGGTTGGCCTCGCGCATCTGCTCGTAGCCGACCCCGAGCCGGTCGAGCACGCCGGGGCGGAAGCCGTCTAGGACGACGTCGTAGTCGCGGATCAGCCGCAGCAGCGCCTCCCTCCCCTGCTCGTTCTTGAGGTCGAGCCGGACCGAGCGCTTGCCGCGGTTGAGCGAGAGATAGAGCGAGGAGCGGGTGCCGAGCGCCTGCTGCTCGTCGCTGCCGTAGTAGGGCGGCGCCCAGCGGATGTAGTCGCCCATGCCGGTGTCCTCGACCTTCAGCACCTCGGCGCCGAGGTCGGCCAGCAGCAGCGAGCAGAAGCCGCCCGGCAGCAGGCGGGTGAGGTCGAGGACCTTGACGTCGCTAAGCGGTAGAGCGCTCACGCTTGGGGACCCCCAGGAGCTCCCGCGCCTCTGCCACGCTGGCGGGGCGGCGGCCGATGTCTTCGGCCATCTGCCGCGCCTTCCCGATCAGCTCGCCGTTGGACTTGCACATCTCGCCGTTCGGCAGATAGAGGTTGTCCTCGACCCCGGCGCGGACGTTGCCGCCCAGCACCAGCGAGGAGGCGAGCAGTTTCCACTGGTCGCGGGAGATGCCGATCACCTGCCACTGGTTCTCGCCCTCGGGGCCGCCGGGGATCTGGTCCGACATCAGCGTGACGTTGCGCGGCGTCGGGCGGATGCCACCGGTCACCCCCATCACCAAGGAGATCTGCAGCGGCGGCTGCAGCAGGCCCATGTCGATCAGCGGGTCGAGGTTGGCGACGTGGCCGGAGTCGAAGCACTCGTGCTCGGGCTTGATCCCGAGCTCTTTCATCGCGGTCAGGAACTCGACGATCGTGTCGAAGCTGTTCTCGAACACAGCTTTGAAGACGAAGTCCTTGCGCCGCTTCGAGTACTTCGCGTAGTTCATCGAGCTCATGTTCAGCGCCGCGACATCGGGTCGGCAGGCGCGCAGGTACTCGATCCGCTTCTCGATCGGGATCCCGATCGCACCCGTCGAGTAGTTGACGATCACGTCGCCGACCTCGGCCAGGATCGCCTCGGTGATCGCGCGGAAGTCCTCAATCTCGTACGAGGGCGTGCCGTCGGGCTTGCGGGCGTGGATGTGGATCTGCGAGGCGCCCTCGTCGACCGCGCGCCGCGCCTCCGCCGCGTACTCCTCCGGCGTGTAGGGGATCGCCGGGCACTGGTCGCGGTTGGCGATCACGCCGCTGATCGAGCAACTGATGATTACCGGGTCGTCGAATGAGCTCATCTCTTCTCCTATACCGGCATAACGCCGTGGCGTTTTTTCGGCTTCTCTACGTGCTTGTTCCGCGCCATCCGCAGCGCTTTGACGATCGTCGGCCGCGTCTCGCGCGGGTCGATGATTTCGTCGATCACCGCGTTGCCGGCGGCGATGTAGGGGTCGATCCGCTCCCGCACCGCGTTCAGCATCGCCTCGCGGGCGGCCTCGGGGTCATCGGCCGCCTCGATCGCCGAGCGGCCGATGATTTCCACCGCGCCCTCCGCCCCCATCACCGAGATCTCGGCGTCGGGCCAGGCGACGATCAGGTCCGGCTCGTACGCCTTGCCGCACATCACGTAGTAGCCGGCGCCGTAGGCCTTGCGGACGACGACCGTGATCTTCGGCACCGTCGCCCGGCTAACCGCATAGAGCAGCTTGGCGCCGTGGCGGATGATCCCGGCGTGCTCGACTTTCGAGCCGACCATGAAGCCGGGGATGTCCTGGAGGAAGACGAGCGGGACGTTGAAGGCGTCGCAGAGGTTGATGAAGCGGGCCGCCTTGTCGGAGGAGTCGTTGTCGAGGACGCCGGCCAGGTGCTTGGGCTGGTTGGCGACGATCCCCACCGGCTGACCGCCGAAGCGGGCGAAGCAGGTGATGACGCTGCGGGCGAACCTCGGCTTCAGGTCGAACCACTCGCCGTTGTCGACGATCTCGGCGATCACCTCGTACATGTCGTAGGGCTTGCGATTGGAGTCGGGGACGATCTCCATCAGCTTCTCCGACATCCGCTCGTCGAGGTCGCTAGCCTCGCGGAGCGGCGGCTTCTCTTCCCAACTGGAGGGGAAGTAGGAGAGGTAGGACTTGATCGCGGCGATGCACTCCTCGTCGTCTGCCACCTCGAGGTCGCCGACGCCGGATTTGCGGCAGTGGACCTTGGCGCCGCCGAGCTCCTCCATCGTGATGTCCTCGCCGGTCACGGCTTTGGTCAAGTGCGGGCCGGCGAGCGCCATCGCGCCCTGGCCGGAGACCATCGGCACAAAGTCCGAGAGCGCCGGGATGTAAGCGGTGCCGGCGGCGCAGGGTCCCATCATCGCCGCCACCATCGGGATCACCCCCGACATTTCGACCTCCTCGCGGAAGAGATGGCCGGAGCCGGCGAAGAGCGAGCCGGTCGCCTCCTGGATGCGGGCGCCGGCGCTGTCGAGTAGCCAGACGAACGGCATCCGCTTGTTCAGCGCCATCTCGCGCAGGCGGGTGACCTTGAGCTCGCCGGTCATCCCCATCGAGCCGGCCATCACCGTGAAGTCGTAGGCGGCGATGCAGCAGGGGCGGCCGTCGACGTCGCCCCAGCCGGTGATAACGCCGTCGGCCGGCGCCTCCACCCCCTCCATCGCCCGCTGCGAGAAGTGCGGCCGCCCGTGTAGGCCCATCTCGACGAAGGTCCCCTCGTCGACCAGCAGGTCGATCCGCTCGCGCGCGGTCAGCTTGCCGCGCTCATGCTGCTTGGCGATCTTCTCCTCGCCACCGCCCAGCTTCGCCTTCTCACGGCGCTCGTGCAGCTGCTCGGTCAGCTCGCTGAACGGAGCGGCGCCCGGAAGCAGGTGCTCCGATTTCTCCTCAGTCGCCACTAGCGTCCTTTCCACTGCGGGTCGCGTTTCTCGAAGAAGGCGGTGACCCCCTCGACGATGTCCTCGGTGGTGAAGGTGAGCGAGAGCTGCGAGCGGAGGAACTCGAGCGCGTCATCGAGCGCCATGTCCTGCTGGCGGTACATCGCGTCGTGGCCGAGCCGCATCAGCACCGGGCTCTTCGAGGCGAGCTTGCTCGCCCACTCAGCGACCGCGGCGTCGAACTCGCCCGCTGGCACCACCTTGTTGGCGAGCCCGTACTCCACCGCCTGCTCGGCCGTCAGCCGCTCGCCCAGCAGCATCATCTCGTTGACCTTCTTGCGCGGGACGTTGCGGTAGATGATCGACATGATCATGTAGGGGAAGGCGCCGACGTTGATCTCCGGCGTGCCGAAGGTCGCCCCCTCTTTGGCGATCACCAGGTCGCAGGAGAGGGCGAGGCCCATCCCGCCCGCCAGCACGTGCCCGTTGGCAGCGCAGAGCGAGGGCTTGCCGAGCCGCGGCATCAGCCGGAAGAACTCGAGGAAGAGGTCGGAGGCGAAGTGTTTGGCGACCAGCGGCACGTCGGCGGCGAAACCGCCGAGGTCAGCGCCGGCGCAGAAGACCTTGTCGCCCGAGCCGGTGAGGACGACCGCCCTTACCTCCTCGGAGGCTTTGGCGAGCTTCATCGCCTCGACCAGCTCGCTCAGCATCTGGCCGGAGAGCATGTTCCGTTTCTCCGGGTCGTTCAGCGTCACCGTGGCGACGCCGTCGGCCACCTCGTAGGCGACCTTCTCAAAATCTCCCTGGGGCATCTGCCCGGACCATAGCATCGCTGAAAGTGGGAAGTGCTACTGTCCACTTTTCCGGGATCAGGAACTACACAGAGGAGAGAGAAAGTGGCGACCGCGACCAGCGACAGCTCCGTCATCAAGCCCGACTTCGAGGCCGGGCGCAAGCACTTCATCTTCAGCCAGGAGCACGAAGACCTGCGCGAGTCGATGGGCTCGTGGGTGAAGAAGGAGCTCTGGCCCCACCGCAACGAGTGGGAGGACACCTACTGGCCGACCGAGAAGCTGAAGCGGGCCGGCGAGCTCGGCTTCCTCGGCCTCTGCTTCCCGGAGGAGTACGGCGGCCAGGGCGGCGACTACTTCTACTCGCTGGTCCGCGCCGAGTGCATGAGCTACTCCGGCTCCGGCGGCACCAACATGGGCTTCGCGGTGCAGACCGACATGGCCCTCCCCCCCGTCCACCTGCTCGGGACCGAGGAGCAGAAGCGCAAGTACCTCGAACCGGGCCTTAAGGGCGACAAGGTCGCCTGCCTCGGGATCACCGAGCCGGGCGCCGGCTCTGACGTCGCCGGGATCCGCACCAGTGCGATCCGCGACGGCGACGAATACGTGATCAACGGCTCCAAGACCTTCATCACCAACGGCCCGCGCGCCGACTTCATCGTCCTCG
>DASSNA010000322.1:0-2522 GCA_035688445.1 Solirubrobacterales bacterium
AGCTCTCCGGCGGCGAGCAGCAGCGCGTCTCGGTCGCCCGCGCCTTCGTCAACCACCCGCCGCTGCTGCTGGCCGACGAGCCGAGCGGAAACCTCGACCCGGTCACCTCGATCGGGATCATGCAGCTGCTCTACCGGATCAACAAGACCGGCACCACCGTAGTCGTCGTCACCCACGACCGCGAGATGGTCGACAACATGCAGCGCCGCGTCGTTGAGCTCTACGAGGGTCGCGTCGTCCGCGACGAGGTCTCGGGCGGCTACACCGAGGAGTCGACGACCGAATTCGGAATGCGGATGCGGGCCGAGATGGGCGTCGGCCCCGACGGCGGCACCCAGACCAACGGCCATTCGGACCACGAGGCCTTGAGCTAAGCCATGGGCCGGATCGTCTTCTTCTTCCAGGAGGCCCTGCGCGCGCTCAAACGCAACGGCGCCCCCAGCTTGGCCGCGATCGTGACCACGGTCGTCACCGTCGTCCTGCTCGGGATGCTGATCCCGATCTTCCAGACCGCCCAGGGCAAGAGCGAAGAAGTCCGCGGCGAGCTGAGCGCTGAATACGCGCTCTTCCCGGACGCGACCCAGACCGAAACCGCCGCCCTCAAGCGCAAGCTGGAAGCGGTCCCGCACGTCTCCAAGGTCGAATACGTCAGCAAGGCCGCAGCGCTGAAAACGCTGGAAAGCGAACTCAAGGACAAGACGATCGTCAAAGAGCTGAAGACCAACCCGCTGCCGAACAGCTTCCGGGTCTTCCCCGACGACGCCTCCAACCTCAACTCGGTCCGCGAAACGATCATTCCGAGCGGCGGCAAGCCCTTCTCCCCGATCATTGACAACCCGTTCCACCGTCACCAATCGCAGGAAAAGATCGAGGAAGTGACGAGCGCGCTGAAGATCGTCCTCACCATCATCACGGCGCTGCTGGTCCTCGCCTCACTGATGCTGGTCGGCAACACGATCCGGCTCTCGATCTACACCCGCCGCCGCGAGGTCGAGGTGATGCGCCTGGTCGGCGCCACCCGTTGGTTCATCCGCTGGCCGTTCATGATCGAGGGCGTGGTCGTCGGCTTCGCCGGCGGCGCGCTGGCCATACTGATCCTGTGGATCGGCAAAGTCACGATCGTCGACCCGCTCAGCAGCTCGATCAACCTGCTGGCGGCGCAGAACAACTCGACCCTTGGCTTCCCGGCGCTGGTCGCGATCCTCTTCGCCGCCTCGATCCTCGTCTCGACGATCGGCTCCGGCGTCACCCTGCGCCGCTTCCTCAAGGTCTGAGGCCGGCGTGAGCGGACGCGGGGCCGTGGCCTTCGCGGTGGGGCTGGTGGCCTTCCTCGCCGCCGGTCTCTGGCTGGGCGGGCATCCGGGCTCGCTGCCGGAACCGCTGCGCGACGTCTTCGTCGCCGAAACGGGCGGGCTCGCAGCCGAAGCGGCGGAAGTGTTCGAAGACAACTACTACCGGCCGGTCGGCAGCAAGGAGCTCAGCAACGCCTCGCTGCAGGGGATGGCGCGGGAGTTGCGCAAACGCCACCAGGAGGACCACTACACCGAATACTTCTCGCCGGAAGCGCGGGAAGCGTTCAACCAGAGCATCGAAGGCCGCTTTTCTGGGATCGGGGTGACGATCGCACCGGTGAAGGCGGGCGTCGAAGTCTCCAAGGTCTTTGCACACTCGCCCGCCCAGGCGGCCGGGCTTAAAGCCGGCGACGTGATCGTCTCGGTCGAAGGTAAGTCGATCGCGGGCAAGAACACGACCGAAGTCGGCAATCACGTGAGGGGACCGGAAGGGACGCAGGTGACTATCGGCGTCCGAGACGGGAAGACGGGGAAGGTGCGGGAATTGACGATCACCCGGGCCGAGGTGGCCTTGCCCAACGTCAGCAGCCGGGTGGAGAAGGTGGGCGGCCACAAGCTCGGCTACATCCGCATGCTCCAGTTCAGCAATGGCGTCCACGCCGAGATCGCCAAGGCCGTACGCAAGGTTGAGGACGAAGGCGCGGAAGGGATCGTCATTGACCTGCGGGGCAATCCCGGTGGCCTGCTGCAGGAGGCGGTGCTCACCGCCGGCGTCTTCCTGCCGAAGGGCGAAGTGGTGGTCTCGACCAAATCCCGCACCCAGGGCGACCAGGTCTACAAGACCACCGGTGAAAACCTGCCGCGACGGCCGCTGGTTGTCCTGATCGACCGCAACACCGCCTCGGCGGCGGAGATCCTCGCCGCCGCCCTCGCCGACGACAGCGGCGCCGAGGTGGTCGGCACCCGCTCCTACGGCAAGGGCCTCTTCCAGGAGGAGCACGATCTCTCCAACGGCGGCGCCGTGAAGCTGTCGGTTGGCGAGTTCTTCACCCCGAAGGGGGTGAACCTGGCCGAAAGCCACGGCGTCCACCCCGACGTGAAGGTCGCGGACAATCCGACCACGAAGGCCGACGAGGCCAAACAGCGCGCCTTCGGCGTCCTCGCCGGCCAGGTCGGCGGCTGATGCGGGGCCGCCGCAGGCGGCGTCGCGAGCCGGCGCTGCAGCGCTCG
>DASSNA010000182.1:0-8697 GCA_035688445.1 Solirubrobacterales bacterium
GAGTAGACGGCGATCGTCGTTTTGCGCTCGTTGTTCTGGTACCAGTCGATCAGGACCTTGCCGCTGCGGTCGGTTTTTTTGCCCATTTTCGCCAGCACTTCGTCGGGGTTCTGTTTGGCGACGATCTGGGCGAGCGCTTGGGCGAAGGGGCGCGTCTGCTCGTAGGTCACTTTGGTATTGAGCGGCACGTAGAGCTGCATTCCCTTCGAGCCGGAGGTCTTGGAGAAGCACTCGAGGTCGAGCTGGGAGAGCAGCTCGCGCAGGCGCAGCGCCACCCGGCAGCAGTCGACGATGTCGGCGGGCGGGCCGGGGTCGAGGTCGAAGGCGAGCACGGTCGGGCGTTTCGGCGCCCGCCCCAGCGAGAGCGAGGGGTGGAGCTCGATCGCCGCCAGCTGCGCCATCCAGATCAGCGTCGGCAGGCTGTCGCAGACGCAGAAGTCGATTTTGCCCCTCTCGACCCCCACCCGGGTCGTCTTCACCCATTTCGGCCGGTGTTTCGGGCAGCGCTTCTCGAAGAAGGCTGAATCGAGGTCATCGACCCCTTCCGGGAAGCGCCGCAGCGTCACCGCCCGGCCGCTCAGGTGGGGGATCATCACCGGGCCGACCCGGGCGTAGTAGTCGACCATCTCGCCCTTGGTGAAGCCCACCTCCGGGTAGAGCACCTTGTCGAGGTTGGTGAGCCGCAGCTCCTTGCCCTCGACGTCGACCTGCCGGGTCTCGCCCACGGCCTACAGGCCTATTTCGCGGCTTTGGCTTTGGCTTTGCTCTTGGAGGAGCCGTTTGATTTCGCGGCCGCGCCTTTTTTCGAGGTCGCTTTGCCTTTGGCCGCTTTTTTGCCGCTGCCGTCTTTGCCTTTGGCGGCGGCGATGCTCTCCTCCAGCGCCGCCATCAGGTCGGGAGCCTTGGTCGCCTCCGGCTCCTCGGCTTCGGGGGCGACGATCTCCTTGCCTTCGGCCTTGCGTTCGATCAGCGCCAACAGTTGCTCGCGGTACTCGTCGCGGTAGGACTCCGGCGAGAAGGAGGTGCTGAGCTGGTCGATCAGCTGTTCCGCCATCTCCCGCTCGCGTTTGGCGACTTTCGGCTTCGTGTCCGGCAGCGCCCCGTCGAGCTCGGAGGGCGGCACGACCTCGTCGTAGAAGCGCATCGTGGTCAGGGTCAGCACGCCGTCCACGGGGCGGATCGCCGAGAGGTGCTCTTTGTTGCGGAAGACGAAGCGGGCGATCGCGGCTTTGCCCGAGCTTTCCATCGCCGCGGCGAGCAGCGAGTAGGCCTTCTCGGCGCCTTCGGCCGGCCCGAGGTAGTAAGGGCTGTCGAAGTACATCGGGTCGATTTCCTCGATGTCGACGAAGTCCTGGACGTCGATCGCGCGAGTCTTCTCCGGCGCCAGCGCCGCCATCTCGTCTTTGCCCAGCGGCACGTACTGGTCGGGGGAAAGCTCATAGGCCTTGACGATCTTCTCGTAGGGGACCTCCTCGTCGGTCCCTTCGGCGACGCGGCGGTGTTTGATCCGGGCGCTGTCGGACTCGCGGATCTCGCGCAGGGCGATGCTGCGCCGCGCGACCGCGCTGTACATGCGCACGGGCACGTTCAGTAGCCCAAAGCTGATCGTTCCGCTCCAAATTGCTCTTGCCATCTGCAGATCTCCTTACCCGGGATTGTTCCAGCCGAATTCGCCCCCAACAGTTAAACCGCGCGCTTCGGCAACTATCTTGCGTCCGGTGCTCTTCGAGCTGCGAGAGGTGGGCCTTGAGCGCGGCGGCAAGACCGTCCTCGACGGCCTCAACGCCGGCATCCCCGCGGGGTCGACGGCGATCGTCGGGCCATCGGGCGCCGGCAAGTCGACGCTGCTGCGACTACTGAACCGGCTTGCTGACCCCGACCGCGGCGAGATCGACTACCGCGGCCGCCCGCTGAGCGCCTATGAACCGCTGGCGCTGCGCCGCGAGGTCGCGCTGGTGCCGCAGCTGCCAGCGCTGCTGGCCGGGACGGTCGAGTCGAACCTTCGCTACGCGGCCGATCTGGCGGGCGAGGAGCTTGAGCTCGACCGCACCCTCGGCCTCGCCGGCCTCGACGCCTCGTTCGCCGAGCGCGATGTCGCCAAGCTTTCGGTCGGCGAGCAGCAGCGGACGATGTTGGCGCGGGCGCTCGCCCAGCGCCCCGCGGTGCTGCTGCTCGACGAGCCGACCTCGGCCCTCGACCACATCGCCCGCGACAAGATCGAGGCGGCGCTGGCCGAGCTGCGCCGCGAGCTCGAGATCTCCGTCGTCCTCGTCAGTCACGACCCCGAGCAGGCGCGCCGCCTCAGCGAATGGGTGCTGCGGCTGGAGGCCGGCCGCCTCGCCGCCTGCGGACCGCTGGCGGAGGTGCTGGCCTGATGGTCATGGCGACGGCGAGCACCTCGATCCACATCGACGTCTGGCAGGTCGCCGCCTCGCTGGCGCTCGTAGCGCTGGCGGCGGCGATCTCCTTCTGGCAGGGGGCCAATCTCGAGCGCGACATCGGCATCGCCACCGTCCGCTCGATCGTCCAGCTGACCCTGGTCGGCTACGCGATCAAGCTGATCTTCGAGGCCGACACGATCTGGCTGGTGCTGGCGCTGCTGGCGGTGATGGTCCTCTTCGGCGCGCTCACCGCCCGCAGCCGCGCCAAGAAGGTGCCGGACTCCTTCGGGCCGCTGCTGATCGGCCTCGCCCTCGCTGGCGCCACCACCCTCGGCCTCGTCGTCGCCCTCGGCATCTTCGAACCGACCCCGCGCTACCTGGTCCCGGTCGGCGGGATGGTGATCGGCAACGCGATGACCGCCAGCGCCGTCGCCCTCAACCGCCTCGGCGACGAGATGGGGGAGGCGCGGGCGCGGATCGAGGCAACGCTGGCACTCGGCGCCACCGCCCGCGAAGCCGCGATGCCGACCGTCCGCCGCGCCCTGCGCTCGGGGATGATCACCCTCGTCGATTCCACCAAGACCACCGGCCTGATCTTCTTCCCGGGCACCATGGTCGGGATGCTGCTCGCCGGAGCCAGCCCCACCGACGCCGTCCGCCTGCAGCTGATCCTCCTCTACACCCTGCTAGGCAGCGTCTCGATCTCCGCCTTGGTCGCCACGACCCTGGCGTATCGAAACTTCTTCACGCCCGCAGCCCAATTGCGCGAACCGGAGACCGCGAAACCGTCGCAACCCGCGATATAGGCGGGCTGACACGGTTTCGCGGTCAGCGCCGGCAGCACCAGCCCTCGACGCTCGGGAAGGATCGGGCCTCTGCGCCGGGGGCGAAGGCGGCGCTGATGCCGGCCACTGCCTTGACGCGGCTGCGGGCCTGGGCGGGGATGAAGAGCCATTGGTCGGCGGCGGGCCAGGCGACGAGAAGGCGGTCGCCGCGTGAGGACCAGGCGATTTCGCCGAGGCGGCCCGGAGTGCCGAAGAGACGGCGGACCGCACCGGTGCGGATATCGATCAAGGAAATCTCGGCGTGCGCGCGGGCGCTTCGATCCACCTGACTCAGCACCGCCACCGTTCGCCCATCCGGAGCGAGGGCAACGTCGGCGATGCGGCCGGCTGCCGGCAGCCGGAGCCGCCGAAGGTGGGAGATCCGCAAGCGGCCGGAGAGCTTGTCGAGAACTAACAGCCGCACGCCCACGGCCGCGGGCGAGGCTTCGAGCAGGACGCCGCCCGGTCCCCATTCCAGCGTCTCGATCCCAGGCAGGCCTACGGCCCTACCCAGCACCCGGTCGCTGTCGACATCGCGCAGGACGATCTGCCCGCGTCCGTCCACGTATGCGAGCTGGTGGACGCCGCTCGGAGCCCAGCTCGGCGCCACTGGGGCGACTCTCGAATCGAGCAGCGAATCGGCGGTGCCGTCCGCATGTACCACCCTCAACTCCACCCCGCTGCGGTATGCGATCCGGTAGCCGGAGGGTGACCAGCGGGGGTCGCGCATCGTGGCCGGGGCGGTCAGCGACCAGTGCGGAGTCCCGTCGGGCTCGACCGCCGTCAGGGTGCGCCCTTTGGCCGCGGCGAGGTAGAGGCCGTGCGGCGACCAGGTCGCTTCGCGGTAGTCGCCGAGCAGCCGCCGCGAGCCATCCGGTTGCACCACCCAGGGGCCCGCCTGCGACTGGACGACGAGGCGACCGCCGCCGGGGACGCGGGTCAGTGCCTTCTCGGCGCCCGGCACGCCAGCGGTGAAGACGTCGTCGATCCAGCCGCGGACCGTGGCGCCGGCGGGGGAGAGGACGAGGATCGCGAGCAGGACGGCCGCGGCGACGGCAGCGGCGAAACGCGGCAGCACGGCCCGCCGCTCCCGCGGGCGCTGCTCGTAGGCGGCGAGGACCATCGCCTTGCCGCGCCGCTCTGCCTCAGCGGCGCCCGGCACCGGCGTCTCACGCAGCAGCTCCCTCAGCTGTGCCTCGTTCATCGCTCCCCCTCCAGCAGCTCGCCCAGCCGGTCGAGTGCTCGGCGCAGCCGCGAGTTGACAGTGCCGCGGGGCAGCTCCAGCATCGCCGCGATCTCACCCGGCTTGTAGTCGAGGAGGTAGCGCAGCACGACCACCGCCCGCTGCTCGTAGGGGAGCTCGGCCAGCGCCGCCATCAGGTCCTCGCCGGGACGGTCGTCTGGGGCCGGAGGCGCAGGCAGCGCCTCGGCCTCCCCCTCGCCGCGCCGCAGCGACTCCCGGCGCGACCAGTCGATCGCCCGGTTGACGACGATCCGGTGCAGCCAGGGGCCGAACGGCCGCCGCCGGTCGAAGCGACCGAGCCCCTCGACCGCGGCGAGGAAGGCCTCCTGAGCGACGTCCTCGGCTGCCGCGGCGTCGCGCACCACGAGGTAGGCGGCCTGGTGGGCCGCTGGCCAGTGAGCGTCGTAGAGCTGCGCGACCGCCTCCCGCGACCCCGCCTGTGCTTCGCGCACCAGCTTCCGCTCCAACCGCCGCCGCGGCGGCTGCCGCCACGCGGCCGTCCCAACCGTCGCTCTCTCAACGCCCAAGCTTCACCTCCCACGAGCAGCATCTCAACCTTCGCCCACCTGCGCCTCCCGTCTGCCGACCCGGTCGATCGCGCGCTCCAGCCGCAGCCGTAGCGACGGCCCCAGTTGCCCCGGCGGCAGCTCCACGACATAGGAGCTGGTGCCGGGGAAGCGGCGGTTCTGCCAGTTCGGCGCCGTCCCGTCCAGCCACGGCATCAGGCGGAACGGAATGCCCGCCAAGCGAGCGAAGAGGCGCCCGGCCGGCGCGCTCGCCCCCCAGGCGCGGACGAAGGGATGCGGGCCCGCGTGCTGGTGGAACCAGATCGTCACCCGTGGCCGCAGATAGCGCACGATCCGCTCTGCCAGCCGCGTCTCGGGCTCGGAGAACGGCTGCGGCCCGGAGTATTCGGGGTCGCCAGGCTTGCCGATCCGCCGCCAGTCGACGGAGAAGTTGCGGTTGAGGTCGACCCCGTCGCCGTTCAGGCGGGTCGCTTCGGCCAGCCCGTCCGGATCGAGGTTGGGGACGAGGTAGATGTTGGCGTGCTGATCCGGGCAGCCGTTGGAGAGTGGCTCCAGGCCCTTGGCCGCGCACTCGTCGCCGTGGATGCAGCCGAAGACGAGGACGCGGCCGCGGTGGCGGCGGTCGCCGAGCTCTCGCAGCAGGATCGGCCGACCGTTCGCCGAGCGACCGACGACGCCGGTCCACAGGCCGATCCCGCCCCGGTGGCGCGGCGTCTTCGTGAAGGCGAGGAAGCTGGCGGCCCGGACGGCGTTGCGGAGCGCTGGCCGCGTGCTCGTGGCGAAGCCGCCGGTCTCGATCGACATTAGGGTCGTGCTGCGCTCGAGTTCTGGTGGGCGGCCGCGAACCAGCAGCCGCCGGCCGCGGTCAGCCAGCAGCTTCAGCATCATCGGGTTGGCGAACCAGTGCAGCGGGGGCAGGGCCTTCGTCACGACCCGGCCGCTGGCGGTGTCGAGCGCTTGCAGGTAGACCGTGCGCCCTCTGCCGTAGTAGAGGGTGTAGAGCCGGCGCGGGGCGGCGAGCGCAGTGATTGGCGTGGCCTCGAGCCGGAGGCGCAGGCGCCGGCTGTCAAAGAGGTCGCCCCGGAGCAGGCGGCCGCTGGAGGTGTCCATCGCCCGGATCGCGTAGCTGCCGGGGTAGCCGGGGCGGACGTTCTCGGCGAGGTAGGCGGTGGCGCCGTCGGGCGAGAGGCCGAGGACGCGGAAGTCGCCGTCGAGGACGAAGTGCTCGGCGGGGGCGCGGCTGAGCGGCGTCGAGCCGGTGCCGGGGCGGTAGCGCGGATGGGGGCCGGTGGCGAGGATCGCGAAGCGGGTGGTCCAGCGGTCCGGGCGCGGGTAGGCGTAGCGAAAGGAGGCGAGGATCAGCCGCTTGCCGTTCGCCGAGAGCCCGGTGGAGCTGCCGTCGTAGGCGGCGGCGGGGATCATCCAGCTGCCGCCCAGATGCCACCAGCGGCTGACCCTGCCGCTGCGGCGGTCGGTGCGCACGACCACGGTCCAGCGGCCACCCGCTTTGGGGTGCTGTGGCGTCAAGGTTTCGAAGCGGTAGGGCGAGCCGGCTTGGGCGACGCCGCCGAGGCCACCCATCGTGTCGAAGCCCTTGGCCTGGGCGCCGGGAGCGGCGAGCGCGAGACAGGAGAACACCGTGGTCACGGCCACGGCACCGCTCATCAAGCGGAATCGGAAGTCCCTCATGCCATCTATACGCACGGCGGCGCTCCAGAGGTCCCGGGTCGACCAACCCGCCCGCCTAGACTCGTCCAGGTGTCCCGCCGCCAGCTCCTGACCCTGGTCGCGACGATCCTCGGCTCGACGGTCGTCTTCCTCGACAGCACCGTGGTCAACGTGGCGCTGCCGTCGATCAGCGAAGGGCTGGACGCCAACCTCGCCGGCCAGCAGTGGGTGGTCGAGGTCTACATGCTGACCCTGGTCTCGCTGCTCCTGGTTGGCGGCTCGCTCGGCGACCAGTTCGGGCGGCGGCGGATGTTCGTCTTCGGTCTGATCGGCTTCGGCGCCACCTCGGCGCTTTGCGCGATCTCCCCGACCGTCGAGTTCCTGATCGCGGCGCGCGGGCTGCAGGGGATCGCCGGCGCCCTGCTGGTGCCGGGGTCGCTGGCGATCGTCGCCGCCACCTTCGAGGGGGCGGCGCGCGGCAAGGCGGTCGGCACCTGGACCGCCTGGACCGGGATCGCCACCGTGATCGGCCCGGCAGGCGGCGGCGCCCTGATCGGCCTCACCTCCTGGCGGGCGATCTTCTGGGTCAACCTGCCGCTGATCGCGGCGACGGTAATGCTGACCCTTCACTCGGTCGAGGAGAGCCGCGACCCCGACGCCTTCCGCGGCATCGACTGGACCGGGATCGCGCTCTCGGCGGCGGGCCTCGGCGGTCCGGTCTACGCCCTGATCGAACAGCCGACCCGGGGCTGGAGCGACCCGATGGTCTGGGTTCCGCTCGTCGTCGGCATCCTCTGCTTCGCCCTCTTCATCCTCCATGAGGCACGCGCCCGCCACCCGATGATGGACCTCGGCCTGTTCCGCATCCGCAACTTCGCCATCGCCAACCTGACCACGCTCTCGGCCTACGCCGGCCTGATCGGCGGCCTCTTCTTCGTCGGCCTCTTCCTCCAGCAGGTCGCCGAATACTCGCCACTCGAGGCGGGGCTGGCGACGACGCCGATCTCGATCATCCTCTTCGTCCTCTCGCCGCGCTGGGGCCGCCTTGCCTCCGGCACCGGCCCGCGGCTGCCGATGACCTTGGGCCCGATCGTCGGCGGGTTCGGCCTGATGCTGATGATGCGGATCGGCTCCAACGCCGACTACGTCACCGACGTGCTGCCGGCGATCCTCGTCTTCGGGCTCGGCCTCTCGGCGACGGTGGCGCCGCTGACCGCGACCGTGCTCGACTCGGTCGAGGAACGCCACGTTGGCATCGCCTCCGGAGTCAACAACGGCGTCTCCCGGGTGGCGGGCCTGCTGGCGATCGCGATCCTCGGCGCCGTCATCTCCGCCCACTTCGGCTCCGTCCTCGACTCCAACCTCGGCGATCGCCCCCTAAGCCCCCAAGCCACCCATGAGGTCGCCAACGCCAAGGCCCAACCCCTGGCAGTCGCCGAAACCGAAAACCTCCCACCCGCCGAAGCCCAACGCCTGGACGCCGCCTCCGCTGACGCCTCCACCTCGGCCTTCCACCTAGGAGTCTTCATCGCCGCCCTCCTCATGATCGGAGGCGGCATCGCCTCCGGCTTCGGTATCGAAAACCCAAAACGCCAGGCAAGCACCGCCTATCCCACCCGAGGCACCGCCGCAGCAGGCGAGTGCGGCCACAGCAGCGAAGCCGACTGCCACGAGCAAGAAAAGGTTGGGGCAGCAGCGGATCCGGCTTGAGTCCCAGGGGATGGGTGTCCCTCGCCCGGACAAGCACCTGCCCTAATGAGGGCAGGTGCTTTGAGTATCCGCCCGTTTGAGGGACACCCATCCCCTGGGACATCGGCGGAGCTCCCATGAGCCGGAGGTGGGGTACCTCTCGAACGGGCGGATACTCAAAAGCGACGGCCTAATTAGGCCGTCGCTTTGTCCGGGCGAGAGGTACCCCACCTCCGGCCCTCGCATAGGCTCCTCGGCCAATGTCGAAACCGATCATCTTCTCCGGCATTCAGCCAACGGGCCGCAAGCACCTAGGCAACTACATAGGCGCAATCCGCCAATACGTAGAGGGCCAGGACCGAGGC
>DASSNA010000185.1:0-4624 GCA_035688445.1 Solirubrobacterales bacterium
ATACTCAGAGCGAGCGAAGCGAGCGAGTCCGAGCGGGGATGTACCCGTCCCTCCCCTGGCTTCCAAAGGGCGAGCGAGTCCGACAGGGGGTGTCCCCGCCCCTCCCCTAAACTCGCATGTAATGCCTTTCCCAAGTACGCGGTTGCGCCGCCTCCGGCGCACCGACACCCTGCGCGGCCTGGTCCGCGAGACCGAGCTCTCACCTTCGCACTTGATCCAGCCAGCTTTTGTCGTGACTGGAGAGGGTGTGCGCGAGGAGGTGCCGTCGATGCCGGGGATCGAGAGGTTGTCGATCTCGAACCTGGTTGACGAGGCAGGTCAGATAGCTGAGGCGGGGATCGGTGCCTTGCTGCTGTTTGGAGTCCCAAGCGTCAAGGACGACGTCGGCTCCGGCGCCTACGACGACGAGGGGATCGTGCAGATGGCGGTGCGGGCGCTGAAGGACGCCCACCCCGACCTGGTCGTGATTACCGACGTCTGCCTCTGCGAGTACACCTCGCACGGCCACTGCGGCATCGTCCGCGACGGCGGCAGCGAAGTCGACAACGACGTTACCGTCGAGTTGCTGGCGAAAACGGCGATCTCGCACGCCGAGGCCGGCGCCGACGTAGTCGCCCCGAGCGACATGATGGACGGCCGGATCGGCTCGATCCGCTACCAGCTCGACGAGGAGGGTCACGCCAACGTGCCGATCCTCGCCTACAGCGCCAAGTACGCCTCCGCCTACTACGGCCCCTTCCGCGACGCCGCCGACTCGACGCCGGAATTCGGCGATCGCCGCGGCTACCAGATGGACCCCGCCAACGGGGCCGAAGCGGTGCGCGAGGCGGAGCTCGACCTCGAAGAGGGCGCCGACATGCTGATGGTGAAGCCAGCACTCCCTTACCTCGACGTCGTGCGCCGGGTCAAAGACGCGACCGGCGCCCCCGTCGCCGCCTACCACGTCTCCGGCGAGTACTCGATGCTGAAGGCCGCTGCCGCCAACGGTTGGCTCGACGAGCGCGCCGCCGTGATCGAGGCGCTGACCTCGATCCGCCGCGCCGGCGCCGATGCGATCGTCACCTACTACGCGAAGGAGGCCGCCGGATGGCTCCGGTGAAAGTCCCGCAGTCGAAGGCGCGCAGCCGCAAGGACGGCGCCGCGATCCCGCTCGACGAGACCGACAAGCGGCTGATGAACCTGCTGCAGTCGAGCTTCCCGCTCGACCCCGAACCCTTCGCCCTCGTCGCCTCCGAGGCGAACCTCGAGCTGGACGACGTCCTCGCCCGCACCAAGCGCTTGCTCGACGGCCGCATCATCCGCGAGATCACGCCGATCTTCGACACCCGCGCGCTCGGCTACGAGTCGATGCTGGTGGCGGCCAAAGTCGACTCTGAGCACCCGCAGCGGGCGGCACAGATCGTCAACGCCCACCCCGGCGTCTCCCACAACTACCTGCGCACCCACGAGTTCAACCTCTGGTTCACGATCGCGACCCCGCCCGACTCGAAGCTCGGCCTGCAGGGAACGCTGCGGGCGCTGATGGAGGAGACCGGGGCGGAGTCGATGCGGGAACTGCCGACGCTCACCCTCTTCAAGATCAACATGAACCTGGAGATGGAGAAGGGGACCGAGGCGCTGGCGCAGGCGGTCGAAGCGGCACCCCCGCGCGAGCTCGAACCGCAGCCCTACGACGCCGACGACATCGCCCTGATCCGCGCCCTGCAGGGGCCGATGGAGGCAGTCGCCCGTCCCTACGACGCCGCCGCGGCCGAGCTCGGGATCTCGACCGAGGAGCTGCTGGAGCGCCTCGGCACGATGGTCGACCGCAAGATCCTGCGGCGGGTGGCGGCGATCCTCTTCCACCGCCGCGCCGGTTTCTCGGCCAACGGGATGGGGGTCTGGAAAGTGCCTGAGGACGACATCCTCGAGGTGGGGGGGCGGATGGCCTCCTTCCGCGGAATCTCCCACTGCTACCAGCGCCCGACCTATGAGGACTGGCCCTACAGCGTCTTCACCATGGCCCACGGCCGCTCGAAGCAGGAGTGCGACGCGATCCTCGACTCGATCGCCGCCGAGTGCGGGATGGGTCCCGACGACCGCGCCACCCTCTACTCCTCGACCGAGTACAAGAAGATCCGCCTCCACTACTTCACCGACGACTACGCGCGCTGGGAAGCGGAGCATTCTTGAGCTTCAGCTGTTCCTTCGCGGTGGATAGCAACGAAAAGGAACAGGCGAACGGATGAGCGACCTGTTCGAGAGGGCGCAGCAAGTCCTGCCGGGAGGGGTGAACTCGCCGGTCCGGGCGATGCGCCAGATCGGCCGCGACCCGATCTTCATCGAACGCGGCGAAGGCGCCTGGCTGTTCGACGTCGAGGGAAACCGCTACCTCGACTGGGTCGGCTCCTGGGGGCCGCTGATCCTCGGCCATGCCGAGCCCGCGGTTGTGGCGGCGGTGATCGAAGCGGCCAAGCGCGGCACCAGCTTCGGGGCGGCGACGCTGGAGGAGGTGCGCCTGGCCGAGGAGGTGGCGGCGCGGGTGCCTTCGGTGGAGATGCTGCGGATGACCAGCTCCGGCACCGAGGCGGTGATGAGCGCGGTGCGGCTGGCCCGGGCGATCACCGGCCGTGAGGTCGTCGTCAAGTTCGCCGGCGCCTACCACGGCCACTCTGACGGCCTGCTCGCCGAGGGCGGCTCGGGGCTGGCGACGCTCGGCGTCCCTGGGACGCCCGGGGTGACCGCCGCCCAGGCCGCCGGCACCGTGGTGGTGCCGTGGAACGACCGCGAGGCGGTCCGCCGAGCGCTGGCCGAGCACGAGGTAGCGGCGCTCCTGGCCGAGCCGATCGCCGCCAACATGGGAGTGGTGCCGCCAGCCGAGGGCTTCCTTGAGTTCCTCCGCGAGGCGACCCGCGAGGCGGGCACGCTGCTCGTCTTCGACGAGGTAATCACCGGCTTCCGCGTCGCCCGCGGCGGCGCCCAGGAGCTGTTCGGTGTCGAACCCGACCTGACCGTGATGGGCAAGGTGCTCGGCGGCGGCCTGCCGGCGGCAGCCTACGGCGGCCCGCGCGAGTACCTGGAGCGGATCGCCCCCGCCGGCGACGTCTACCAGGCGGGCACGCTCTCCGGTAACCCACTCGCGGTCGCCGCCGGCCTGGCGACGCTGGAGCAGCTCGACGCCTCTGCCTACGCGCGCCTGGGCGCGCTGACCGACCGCCTCACTGCCGGCTTCCGCGAGCTCGCCCAGGACCGCCCCCTGCAGGTCGCCTCGGCACCCGGCCTGGTCACCCTCTTCTTCAGTCCCGTCCCAGTCACCGACTTCGCCACCGCGAGCGCCTGCGACACCGAGGCCCACGCCAGCTTCTGCCGGGCGATGCTCGACCGCGGCGTCTACCCGCCACCCGCCCAGTTCGAGGCCTGGTTCGTATCCCTAGCCCACGACGAGGCGACGATCGACCAAACCCTAGAAGCCGCTTCCGAGGCGCTTTCGTGAACGCGCTGCAGGCGCTCGCGGAGCAGCTGCGCGCTGAGGAGACGCCGATCTCGCCGCACGTCGTCGACCCGGCGGAGGCCCCGACCCTTGGCGAACTCGCCGCCTCGGGCCCGGGCGCCGCCACCGCGCCGACCGAGTACGCCCTCGTCGTCGAGGCTGTGCGCGAGGGCTACCTGCTCCACTACGAGGAGCCGCGCCTCCTCTCCGGCCACGACTCCGACCTCGCCCTCCTCGCCGGCGACTACCTCTATGCCCTCGGCCTCGACCGCCTCGCCACCCTCGGCGACACCGCCGCCGTCGCCATCCTCTCCGACCTAATCACCCAATGCGCCCGCCTCCAGGCCGAAGGCGACACCGACCCGATTCCCAATCTCTGGCGCGAAGCCGCCGAACGGATCGCTACCCGGCTGGACTAGCACCCGACTGCTATCGGCGCCGCGCTTGTTCGCGCAGTTCTCGGAAGGCACGCTCCATCATGGCTTCGCGGATCGGGGCTTCCCGTCTGAGCTTGCTGAAAAAGGCGTCGGCTTTCTCGATTGCGGCGCGATTCTCCGCCAGCGTCAACTCGATTTTCCTGTCCAGTTCCTCTCGCGTCATAGCCACAGCCTCCTACTCAGGGTAGACAAAAGCATCCTACCTAAGGGCTCTTGAGGTCTTCAATCAACTCTTCGGATCGTTTGATGCGGTCTCGCAAGTCGACGGCCTTGGCTTCACTCGCTAGCGTGGCGCGACGCCAGTAGCCAGCTTCGTCCTTGGCTTGACTCAGCGCCCCCTCTGAAATCTCGAACGGCCCGGCGCGCCGCAGCCACTCCTTGTTCTTCATCCGGATTCCAATGGAGCCGACGATGAAAACACCTCCGAAGGCAAGCACCGCGGCCGCTGACACCAAGAGCAGTCGGGCAGCCCAGAGGACGCCCTTGTTGTCGAAGACGTTGTCGACGAAATCGGGATTCCGGCTCTGGGGAAGATCTGCCGGATAGAGGCCCTTCACAAGCAGCACGATCGCGATGGCGCAGGCGATGACAAGCCCGAAGCTGACGAACGCCCTGCTCACCCTAAGAGCTCTCCTCATGGCTGGCTAAGGGCGCAGACCTTGCAAACTCGCCCCCCTCATCCAGAGATCGACCATCCGTGACGCAGATCACACCGTCC
>DASSNA010000193.1:0-6428 GCA_035688445.1 Solirubrobacterales bacterium
GAGAGAGCGAGCGATCGCCGCCAAGATCACGTCCGTCAACAGCGGAATCCGCCAGACCTCTTCCCAGACTCCACCTGTGTCTAGGCGACGGGAGAACGTGGAGTTACCCACTATGCAAACCATCCAACCTTCAGGCTCGAGGACCCATAGCTGCTGGGTAAAAACGCGATACATATCTTCGAAGTAGTTGCGGATCATTTGGCCAATCTCACGGCGGGCGCCGTTGCGTTCAACGAACGAACTGACCAACTCGACGAGGTTCACCCAGGCAGCTTTCTCGCTCGCGAGATAACCACGCTCGGGAAATTTCACCGATGGATGACTGCGAAGGGTGCCTAGGCGCAGGTTTTTGAAGGCCTTCTGGTCCTTGACGAACTCCAACAGCCAGAGCTCGAGCTTGTACAGCTCGGAATAGTCGATGCAGTTGAGGTAGGGCGGAGAAAACACCGACAAGCGAGCGACCCCTTCCTGTAGAGCGGGCCTCCGGGGGCTCAATCGAACCTCGCCCAGCTCCCTCGCATCGCCGCGCAGGTGGTGCGCCTCCACCTCGCGAAGCACCGCCCGCTCTCCGGCCAGGTCGACGAGGTCCTCCTGCATCGCCCACCACTGCCTCGCCAGGGCGTCGCGGACGAAATCCCCTTGGGGCTCTATCTCGTGCCGGCACCGCAGAAGCTTGGAGACCCGCTTGCGGTCGCGCTTGATCCGCAGCGCTCGGCCGTCCTTCATCGCCCCGCTCGCCTCCTCCACGATCGCCGCCAGCCCGAGGAGGAAGAACTGTCGCTCGCTGGGTCTCAGCCCCTCCGTGCCGCGAAGATGGTCACGAGCCGCCAGCAGAGACCGCAGCCTCTCTCGAGTGAAGATCTCCAGGTTGGAGAAGGAGGAAAGTCCCGGTCGCCGATAGGAACCCTCAGCCTCGAAGGCGAGGGCTCGGGGGATCCTGTGAGCAATGCGGCCGGGGTCAAGCTTCGTCCAGTCGACCTTGGTCTGGCCGACGAACTGGGCAAACGGGGAGTACTCGATGCCGAGGACCCGATCGAAGCTCGATCCGCGCAGCGAAAGCGCGCTCGTCCCCACCCCACCGAATACGTCGATCGCGAGGCCGCCCGGCTCAATCTCCAGCCAGTCCTTGACCAGCCCGGGCAGCCGGTAGGAGAAGGCCTCCTTGAACGGATACCAGCGGTGGACGGGCTGGGATTCGTTGTCGCTCGAACCCACGAGACCGCCGAGCTCCTCTTCGAGGCCGAGCAGAGGCACGTCCTGGGAAAGCTCGGCCATCGCCTTGCTCATCTCCCGCAACTGACGGCGATAGAACGGCGAGGCCTCCCCCTGCATCTCCTCCCACTTCACGGGCAACGCGCTGGGAGTGGTCGTGGCTTCCGCGAGGCCCATGGATTGGCGGGAGTTCTAGCGCTTGCGTCGGCCGTGAACCGGAGCGCCTGGCACGCCTCTAGTCCGCCGACACCACTGGCTCGAGGAAGAAACGCCGGGGGCGGCGGAAATCGCTCCGGGTCTCCCAGAGTCGCGGTTCGAACTCCACTTCTTCGCCGTGAAAGTGGAGGCCGTCTTCGCGGTCCAGCTTTGTGGCTTTCAAGCTGAGGCGCTGGCGGCGACCGTCGAAGACCACGAGGTAGCCCATCGTTTCGTGCTCGGCGGCATCGTCTTTGTTCAGGTCGAGGTATTCCGCGAGCTGCTTGGCGCCTTTGTTGGCATCTTGCGCCGAGTATCTCTTCGAGACTTTGGTCTTCTCTTTGTTGAGGCTCGCCCCCAGCCACTTGATCTCGACGTAGGCGATGCGATTGGTAAAGGACCACGTCACCTTGAGGTCGGTCGGGCGGGTGCCGACGACCTGCTCTCGCCTCACCTCCCCCACCCCGCGCAGGGTTGCCCGGACATGACGCCTGAGCGAGCGCTGCAGGACGTCCTCCGGTTTGTTCGCGAACCACCAGCGACGATCGTCTGACCAGAGGTGCTCGCGGAGGATTTCGCACTGCGAGTACAGCGCCTGGTTTGCCTTGTAGTCGTCGAGCACCTCCTCGAGGTTGAGGAAGGTCGGCGTCCCGAACAACGACGGGGAAGAGCTCGTGTTGATCACCCGGTCGAGCTCGCCCTCGATGACGAAGTAGTCGTGCCCATGGAAGTGGTAGACGACGGCGTCCTTGGCGAACTGCAGCGGCTCGCGGCATTCCGGCACGACGAGGAGACGGTCGCCCAGGACCTGGATCGTGGCGGCGCCCTCGACGACGGGCGGCAGCTCCCGCGGAGTGAGCTCCATCGCCTTGGCGCCGAGCAGCTTCTTGCCGTCCTTCAGCGCGATCACCACCGTCAGGCCCCCTTCGAGCTTCTCGTAGGCCAGCGACTCGTGGATCGCGTCGAGGGCGGTGACGAGTTCGAGCAGGCGGGCCCCGCCCTCGCGGCCATAGCAGCGCTCCACCTTGGCTGCGTAGAACTTTTCGATCAGGCGCATCACCTCCCCCTTGCTCGGCGCCTCGCTCATTCGCCCTCTTCCTCGCTCTTGGTCAGAGCCATCAGCCAGATCGCCCCCGACAGCGCGAGGTCGGCATCGGCCATCCCCTGCTCCTCGAACGCTTCCGCCAACACTTGGAAGTGCGGCCGCACCAACTGGTAGCCGGCCTCGTCGAGCAGGTCTCTCTTTGTCGGGGCTCCAAACACCCGCCGTAGCTGCGGTTCCTGAGCGAGAGCACGGGTGACCGTCGGCAGTGGCACCAGCGCCGCGGCGCCGGCGGCGGCATCCAGGTAGCGCATCCGCTCGGCCGCGAGGGCGTGCCGCTCCAGCTCCCCGAGCACGGCTTCGCCGCTCGTCGAGAGTGCGAGCGCTTCCAGCCCCGGCAACAGAAACCCTGCCGCCGAGAGGTCGCGGATCGCGGCGTCCAGGATCCGCGCGTAGGGAGACCCGGTCGGCGTGGCGTAGAAGTCGTACCCCCAATCGGCGGCCGACCGCCCGTCGTAGACGGAGAGTAGGCAGCTAAAGTAGGAGAAGTTGTGGATCTCAGCGACGGTCGCTCCGTTCCCGCTCAAGCGATCGATTCCGCTGCAGAGCCGGAGGACATCGAGGGATGCGTCGATCTGGGTCACCGCAGCCGCTACTTCTTTTTTTTCGACCCTTTGGTCCGGGCTCTTGACCCTTCGGCCTGGGAGGCGAGGATTTCGCGCCAGGCCTCTTCGAAGGCCTCCTCCTCGGCGATCTGCACGTCGGAAAGATGGGTCCACTCCGTCATGCGCTCCAGGGCGATACCGCGTTTGCCACGGCGAGAGGCGAGACGCTGCAGGAGTTTCGAGGTGTTGATGTTCGCGGTCATCAGCAGCTCGAAGCCACGGTCGACGAACTGGGCGAACATTTCGCCGGCCTTGCTCTCGTAGGCGATGTCCAGCGACCCCTCCGGGGTGTCGACGCAGAGGCAACCCGGCGCCCCGTTGGCCGACATCTGCTGGATCAGAGCCATCCGCAGCGCGATGTCGACGAAGAAGCGTTGGCTCTCCGAGAGCGCGTCCTCGGTGCGCCGGTTCTGCCCCTCGACGCTGAGGACGAGCCCCACCTTGTCGGTCTTGCGCTCGATCTCGATCGTCAGCTCGAGGCCGAGGAATTTCCGCGCTAGCTCGGTGAAGGCCGGCACGAAGTCGTTTTCCGCCGCCGCGTAGGAGTTGACCAGTTCGTCCTGCAGCGGCTTCAATTTGCGCCGCACCGCATCGCGTTCCTTGCGGTGTCGATCGCGTTTCTTCTGCGCTTCGGCAATCTGCGTCTTGAAACGCGCCTCCACCGCTTTCAGGCCACCAGCGGAATCGCCTTTGGAGGCAATCGCCGCTTCGTTCTTGAGTTCGAACTCGGCGAGGTCCTTGTCGATCGCGGCGAGATGGTCGCGACGATCGGAATGGTCCCGTTCCACCCTCTCGATCATGCTCTCGTCGCTGCTTATCTCGGTCTGGGTGGCGACGATTTCCTGATCTAGCCGCTGCAGACGATCGGCCGGGTCCTCGCCCACCGCACCGTCCTTCACCTTGATCTCGCTGTCGCAGAGGGGGCAGGCGTCCTTCTCGAGCCTTCCCTCGATCGCCTTGACCACGCGATCGCCCTCGGTGCCGCAGATCATGCAGTGGCGGTCCTCGAGCGAGCGCGCGACGACGGGGTGGGAACCCGGGTGCCCCCGCGCACCGAGCCGTTCGCTCCAGACCAGGTTGTAGTCGCTGCGCAAAGCGCGCAGGGCCGACGTCCGCTCCGCCAGTTGCAGCTGTGCGTCGCTGACGGCCCGGGCTGCCGCTTCGAGGTCTTCAAGCGCCTCGTCCCGCTGTTCCTGCAGGCGTTCCTGCTCGGCGACGGTGTCGTCGGCCTCCGCCAGGATCTCCTCCCCCGCGGAGAGCAGCGAGGCGAGGTGTTTGCGGGTGCGGGTCGCCTCCCACTGGTCGTTCCGGGCGTTGGACTCGAGCGCTTCCACCCGCGCGGCCAGCTTCGCGATTTCCCGAGCCCGCTCGGAGTCGAGCCCGAAAGCGATCCGCAGCGCTTCTTCCATCAGCTCGGAGGTCCAGAAGAGCAGCGCGCGGCGCTCATCGAAGGAGAGGATGAACAGCTGCAGGAAGACGAGCTGCGAGAACTCCTCCAGCCCGGTGTCCTTGAGGAGGTGGCGTTTGTAGAGCCCGTGCCTCTCCTCGTCGTCCATCTCTTCCCCGTCCTCGACCAGGGGGTTGTCGGCGCTGTCGAAGATCTCGAGGGCACGCAGGCCGTCGGGCTCGAACATCCCGCGGGTGAGTCGGTAGAAGTGATCGCCGACCGTCATCTCGAGGGTGATCTGGGCGGCTTGTTCGTCTTCGGCCTTGATCCGGCCGCGGAAGTAACTAGCCGCGTAGGCCCGCGTCTGCTTGTAGTAGTCCGAGGCGTTGCGGAATTTGCGGTCGGGTTGTCCTACCGCCCCCGTGATCGCGTACGCAATCGCCGCTAGGAAAGTCGACTTGCCGAGGCCGTTGGCGCCCACCAGGCAGAACACAGGAGCCTGGGTGAAGTCGACTTCGATGGTGGGCTCCCGCTCGAAGAGGGAAAAGGCATCGAGCCGAACCCGCTCCGGCCGGGGTAGATCGAATCCCTGCCTTGCCTTCGCCACGTCCTCCCTTTCTCCCTAAAGACCAACCAGGTTCGAGCAAAAGAATGCCGGGTACCGGCCATTCTTACCAAATGCTCAGTCCCCATTGCCTGAACCGGTCAAAAATGCGATGGCAGGGGCACCGGGGCACTCACACCCCCAGCACCAGGTCCAGCGCCAGCATCACTGCGGCGCCGGCGAGGAGGCCGGCGGTGGGGCCTAGGCGTTGGCGGTTGGCGTAGGCCTGGGGGAGCATCTCGAGGGCGATCAGGCTCAGCATTGCGCCGGCGGCGAAGGCGAAGGAGAACGGCAGCAGGGCGCTCACTTGTTCGACCGCGAGGTAGGCGATCAGGGCGCCGACCGGCTGCGGCGCGCTCGTCCCCACCGCCGCCCAGAACTGTCGCGCCCGGCCGAAGCCGGCTGCCTCCATCGGGATCGCGACGCTGGTCCCCTCGGGGATGTTTTGAATCGCAATCGCGACGATCACAAATAGGCCCAGCCCGGCCCGTTCGGAGGCATAGGCCGTCCCCACTGCCAGCCCCTCCGGGAAGCTGTGGACGAAGAGGACGGCGAAGACGAGCGCCGAAGTGCGGGCGCCGGGGCCGCGCCGCCCCATGAAGGCGGCCTCCGGCCGCAACCGCCGCCGCGCCACCCCGAGCAGCACCCCGCCCGCGAACAGCCCAGCCGCCACCGCTGCCACCGAGCCTTCTTCGGCCGCCGGGATCAGCAAGCCGGCGACCGAGGCAACCCCCATCACCCCCGCCGCGATCCCCAGCAGCAAGGGCGTCAGCGCCGCCGCCCGCGCCCCCAGCAGCCAGACCGGGATCGCCCCGAGGCCAGTCGCCAGCGCCGTGCCGCAGGCGGCGAGGAAGAGGACCAGCAGGTCGGGCATCGGCTGGGACGCTAACGGCGCCCGCCGACCGCTAGGACTCGATTTCGCGCAGGTGCAGGGTCCAGTGGCGGCTGCCGATCGCAAGCTGGCCGCCGCGGAGGTGCCAGTGCAGGGCGCCGCCGAAGAGGTTCATCAGGATCGGCCCGCGTTCGCGGCGCGGCTTGCCGTCGGGGCCGACGCTGACGCAGGCGACCAGGGTTCCGGCCACGTTCCAGGCGCGCATCGAGTCGCCGCTGACCCGGAGGAAGCCGCCGAAGCCGTTGCAGCCGTCATCCCAGCTGATCGCCTCGCGCGCGTGCCCGCGCCAGCGCATCCGCGAGAACCAGAAGCGAGTGTGGCCGATCGGCACCGGTGCATGGCCGCTGCGCTGGAAGGAGACGGCGGCGAACTGACGCCCCCACAGCTGCCCCGGCACCAGCGTCGGCCGCCTGTGGTGAACCTGCGGGGCG
>DASSNA010000204.1:0-4858 GCA_035688445.1 Solirubrobacterales bacterium
GGATCGTCCTCAGCCCGCTCAGCTGGTCGATGCGGATCTCGGGGGAGCTCAGGAGCGGGAGGGGGGAAGGTCGTCGGGGTCGGGCTCGTCCACCGGTGGCGGTGGGGGCGGCTCGGGGGGTGCCGGAGGACGCGGGGGTCGCTCGGTTCCCGCCGCGCGCCCGGCCGCGCCTTTGCCGACGAACGGCTCGAGCACGTCCATCGGCAGCGGGAAGACCACCGTCGTGTTCTGGTTGGTGCCGATTTCCAGCAGCGTCTGCAGGTAGCGCAGCTGCAACGAGGCGGGGTTGGTGCTGATGATGTCGGCAGCGTCGGTGAGCTTCTGCGCCGCCTGGAACTCGCCCTCGGAGTTGATGATCTTCGCCCGCCGCTCGCGCTCGGCCTCGGCCTGGCGCGCCATCGCCCGCTGCATCTGCTCGGGGATCTCGACGTCCTTGATCTCGACCGCCGTCACCTTCACGCCCCAGGGCTCGGTCGACTCGTCGATGATCTTCTGCAGCTCTTCGTTGAGGCGCTCGCGGTCGGCCAGCAGCTGGTCGAGCTCGGCCTTGCCGAGCACCGAGCGCAGCGCCGTCTGCGAGATCTGCGAGGTGGCGATCAGGTAGTTCTCGACCTCGACCACGGCCCGGTTGGAGTCGACGACGCGGAAGTAGGCGACCGCGTTGACCCGGCAGGGGACGTTGTCGCGGGTAATTACCTCCTGCGGCGGGATGTTCAGGGTCACCGTCCGCAGGTCCACCTTGACCATGCGGTCGACCAGCGGGATCAGCAGGATCAGCCCCGGCCCCTTTTGGGCGATCAGCCGCCCGAGCCGGAAGATCACGCCGCGCTCGTACTCGCGCAGGATCCGGACCGAGGTGCCGAGCGCGATCAGCCCGAAGAAGACGAGGACGATGAGGATCCCTGCGACGACTTCCATCAACCGGCTCCTTCGCTGGACTGGGTGGTGGCTTGAGGCTCCGGGCGCACCACCAAGGTGAGCCCGTCGATTGCTTCTACCCGGACTCTATCCCCCGGCCCGATCGGGCTGGCGCCCTCGGCCAGGCGGGCGCTCCAGATCGTGCCGCCGAGCCAGACCCGGCCGTCGGGGTCGATCGAGCTGCGGGCCTCGGCGGTGGCTCCGACCATCTCCTCGGCTCCGGTGCGGACGCCGGGCTGGCGGTGGGCGGCGAGCACCTTGCGAGTGACGAAGTAAAAGCTGATCGCGGAGACGATGCCGAGGGCGATCAACGCGCCGCCGATGTACTCGGCGGTGACGCTGTCGGAGTTGAGGGCGACGATCCCCGCCGCGGTCAGGCCGGCGATCCCGATCGCCGCGAGGATGCCGCCGGTCGGCAACAGCAGCTCGGCGAGCAGCAGCCCAAACCCGATCAGCGCGATGACGATGAAGGCTTCCATCAGTTCCGATTATCCGCTGCCGAGGGCGTAGTGGCGGATGTCCGCGTTAAGTTCGGACTCGTCTCGGTACTGGCCCTGGTGTAGGTAGAGGAGATTGCCGGCGCGGTCGTAGTACGCGGTGTCAGGGACGCTGATGTGGATGCCGATCGATTCCGAAATCTCCTTGTCGGGATCGCTGTAGCTGGGGTAGGGCACGGGCTCCTCTCCGAGGAAGGTTTCGGCGGCGTCGTCTGAGTCTTGGAAGTTGATCCCGAGGAAGGCGACCTTCTTCCCGTATTGCGCCGAGAGCTTCTGCAGGGCTGGGAACTCCTCCCGGCAGGGCCCGCACCAGGAGGCCCAGGCGTTGACGACGACGGGATAGCCGCGCAGCTGCGCGAGCCGCGCTTCGTAGGCCTCGGTGCCGCCGGGGAGGAGGTCGTTCGCCTGCTTGTGGAGGGCGGCTAGGGGTGGTGGCGAGCCGGCCAGCG
Organism: Solirubrobacterales bacterium; assembly: GCA_035688445.1. Taxonomy (GTDB): domain Bacteria; phylum Actinomycetota; class Thermoleophilia; order Solirubrobacterales; family 70-9; genus VAYN01. The sequence continues at coordinate 1,865 of DASSNA010000204.1, forward strand.
CCTTCGCGTAGTTCGGGTGCGGCCCGCCGTAGTCGCCGCCTTCGCTGCTTCCGCAGCCACTCCCGAGAGCCGCCGCGAGCGCCAGTGCCACCAGCGCCAGGAAGGGTCTGAATCGCGTACTCATCCGCTGCGTGAGTACAATACGTACGTTCGGTGCGCGGGTTCGCGTGCCACTTGAGTTCTCGGGGGAGCTACCAGTCATCCCCGCAGCCTCGTTCACTGTCCCGGCCGTCTGTCTGTGTTCGGTGGGGACGAAAGTTCGGAAGCCTCCATGGCCAACACCAGCGACGTTGCCGCCGACGCGGCAGTTCCTTCAAGCGCCGACATAGAGCGTGCGGCGGCATTCGCGCGTGAGCCCCTCCTGCTCGACGGCGAGGGGCCCGAGGCGCTGGCGCCGGGGACCGCGCGGCGGCGGGCACTGGACGCAGCCCTGGCCGAGCTCGACGACGGGGCCGAGTACCCGTCGATCCAGTGGCGGCGGGACTTCTCGCTGCTGCTCGGGCTCGAGCGCTTCCTCGCCGAGGAACCACCGAAGCTGCTCGACGGGGCGGAGCTGAACCCCCACCAGGTCGACGCTCTCTCCGGCACCCTGGCCGAGCTGATGACCCAGCAGCAGACCGTGAGCGCGCCGGCGAACGGCAATGGCGCCGAGGCCGGCAACGGCGCCGCGACCGCGGAGGCCGGGGTAGAGGCCGATGGCGACGGCGAGGTCGACGAGGACGAGGAGCTTGCTCCCGACGAGGAGCCCCAGGACTGGGAGGAAGCGCCGAGCGAGGAGGACGAGGAGGTCGTCGAGGAGGCGCCCGAGGACCCCGGTGCCGAGCGCCGCTTTTGGTTCGAGCACGCGACCGGCGCCGGCAAGACCGTCGCCGCGGTCGGTTTCATCGAGGCGACCCGGACGGGCGGGGTCCTGATCCTCACCCACCGCCGCAACCTCGTCGACCAGTTCATCGGCGAGATCTCCGACCGCGGCTACAAGGAGCGCCTGCGCCCGCCGCTGCTCGACGGCCGCGACGATCCCGACGGCCCGGTCACCGTCGAGACCTACCAGTGGTTCGTCCGCAACCACAAGAAGATCTCCGACGCCTACTCGATCGTCATCTGCGACGAGGCCCACACCGCGCTGGGTGAGAAAACCAGCGCCTGCATTCGCGACTTGCCCGGCCCCGTCTACATCGGCATGACCGCGACCGGCGCCCTGATCGCCCGCCACGTCACCGACCTCTTCCCGACCCAGACCTCGCGCTTCGACCTCGCCCAGGCGGCGCGGCGCGGCGTGATCGCGCCGCTGCGCTGCCTGCGGATCCCGCCCGGCCCGGGGGTGCGGACGATCGCCAAAGTGCCGCTGCGCAAAGGCGAGGTGGATCAGGACTTCGACCAGGAGGAGCTGGCGGCGCTGCTCGACCAGGAGCCCTTCAACGTCGCCATCGCCGACCTCTACCGCTCGCGTTTCCGCAAAGTCCCCGGCGTCGTCTACACCGCCGGCGTCCAGCACGCGAAGAACGTCGCCAAAGCCTTCCGCGATGCCGGCATCAACGCCCAAGCGGTCTCGGGCGAGACGCCGAAGCGCGAGCTGGCCGAGATCCTCGCCGGCTTCGAACGTGGCACCGTTGACGTGCTCTGCAACGCGATGCTGCTGGCCGAGGGCTGGAACAGCCCGCGGGCGACGATCTGCATGCACCTGGCCCCGACCGCCTCGCGGCGGGTCTACCAGCAGCGGGTCGGCCGCGTCACCCGGCGGGCGCCGGGCAAGGAGGCGGGCCTGGTGCTCGACTTCGTCCACCCGGCGACGACCCACGACGAGACGATCGTCACTCTCCACAGCCTGCTCGACCGCGACGTCTACCGCGGCGGCGCGATCGTGGTCGGTCCGGTGCGACGCGGCCGCGGGCGCAAGGTCCGGGTCGAGCGCCGGATCGTGCCGGTCTCCGACTCCGAGGAGCGGCGGATGGAGGTGCTGGAACGGGAGATCTGGCGGATCGCGGTGGAGAACCTCGACTACCCCGAGCAGCATGCCTGGGCGGCGCTGGCTGGGGCCCGGGTCAACACCCAGGGCTGGCGGCGGGCGCGGGCGATGCTGCAGAACGACCGCACCAAAGAGCTGCGCCGGCGCTTCCTCCTCACCTGTGTCCAGCGCAACCGCAACTCGCAGCTGCGGCTGAAAGCGCTGAGCGAGATCCCCGACCTCGGCGACCCCGACGCCTTCGACGACGCGATCGACATCGTTGGCACCTGGAGCCGCGAGGACAAACGGGCGGGGACGAAGACGCTGCTGCAGGCGCTGATCGACCGGCGGATCGGGCGTCGCGACCAGGCGCAGGCGTGGGTCTGGCGGCTCGCTGGCTACACCCGCGAACTGCACGAGGAGTACGCGGTGCAGCGCTGGCCGGAGACGAAGCGGCTGCTGGGGCTGCTGGTCAACTCCTCCGGCCGGGCGCACGGGCGCAACGCGCGGCGGCTCGTCCACGCGGCGCGCAAACAGGACCGGCGGCTGGCGGTGGCGCTGCTGGCGGCGGCGGTCTCGCACACGCCCGAGGGCGAGGAGGTGCTGCGCGGGGCGCGGATGCGGATGGCGCGGAAACCCTCGGCGGTGGCGCGCGAGCTGCTGAAGAACTTCCCCAAAGGCGGTAAGCGCCGGCGCAACAAGCGCAAACGCAGCAAAGATCAGGGCGAGAATGGTGCCGCGCCGGAAAAAGCCAAAGGCAAAAGGTCGGGGCGCGCCAAGCGGGCCGACTCAGAAGCGGGTGAGGTGGACCTCGCCGGCGCCGACGGCGATGCGGTCGCCGCTGGGGGTGACGACGACGAGGTAACCCCGGTCGTCGACGCCGTCGGCGACTCCTGAGCCACCCTCCCAGGCGACCTCTCTTCCGAGTAGCGCGTCGCGGGAGCGCCAGCTGGAAAGCACTTCGGCGGGTTCTGCTTTGACCCAGTGGTCTAGGTGGTTGCTGAGGACCTTCGCTGCTGTGAGGGGACCCGGGGGAGGGGGTCCTCCGG
>DASSNA010000207.1:0-9733 GCA_035688445.1 Solirubrobacterales bacterium
CGACGGTCTCGGCCGGCATCCCGGCGGCGATCATCTCTTCGCGGCCTTCGTCGCGCTCGACGTAGCTCTCGAGGATGCGGTCGAGCAGGTCGTAGGGCGGAAGCGAATCCTCGTCGAGCTGGCCGGGGCGCAGCTCGGCCGAGGGCGGCCGCTCGATCACGCTGGCGGGCACCAACTCGCGCCCCGCCCGCTCGTTGCGCCGTTCGACCAGTTCGTAGACGAGCCCCTTCGGCACGTCCTTGATTACCGCGAAGCCGCCGGCCATGTCGCCGTAGAGGGTCGCGTAGCCGACCGACATCTCGCTCTTGTTGCCGGTCGTAAGCACCAGCCAGCCGTGCCGGTTGGAGAGCGCCATCATCAGGTTGCCGCGGATCCGCGCCTGGATGTTCTCGGCGGCGAGGTCGGGCTCGGAGGGTCGCGCCGGGTCGCGCGGCGCCTCGTCCTCGTCCTCGCGCGGCTCCTCGCCCGGTTGCAGCAACCCATCCAGCGCCCGCTCGTAGCCGGCCATCATCGGCTCTATCCCGATCTCGATCAGCTCGCAGCCCAGGTTTTGCGCGATCGCCCGCGCGTCTCCCTGGGTCTCGGAGCTGGAGTGAGGGGAGGGCATGACGACGCAGCTGAGCTGCTCCGGGCCGACCGCGTCGGCGGCGAGCATTGCCACCAAGGCCGAGTCGATTCCGCCCGAGAGGGCGACGCCGACGTGCTTGAAGCCGTTCTTCTCGACGTAGTCGCGCAGGCCGAGGGTGAGGGCGGCGTAGACCTCGTCGAGGTCGTGGAGGGGCTCGGCGGTCGGGCAGGGCCCCTGGTTCGGCACCTCGCAGATCAGCAGCCCCTCCTCGAACTGGGCGGCGCGGGCGATCAGCGTCCCATCGGGAGCGGTGACGAGGCTCTGGCCGTCGAAGACGAGCTCGTCCTGGCCGCCGACCAGGTTGCAGAAGGCGAAGTAGGCGCCAGTTTCGCGGGAGCGCTCGGCGAACATCGCCTCTCGCTCGCGGCCCTTGCCGCGGTGGTAGGGGGAGCCGGAAGGGTTGGCGATCAACTTCGCGCCCGCCTCGGCCTCCGCTGCTGCCGGCCCGCCTGGCAGCCAGACGTCCTCGCAGATCGTCAGGCCAACGCCGAGCCCAGCGACCTCGATCTCGGCGGAGCCCTCGCCGGGAACGAAGTAGCGCTGCTCGTCGAAGACGGAGTAGTTGGGGAGCCGGTTCTTGCGGTAGACGGCCTGCACGGCGCCATGGGCCAGGACCGCAGTGGAGTTGTGGGCGTGGCGCGGGTCGGTCGGATCGGCGACCGGCTCGGCGTAACCGACCAGGGCGGTGACCCCCTGCGCCACGGCCGCCAGCTCCTCGATAGCGTGCTGGTTGGCGGCGAGGAAGTGGCGCTTCAGGTAGAGGTCCTCGGCCGGATAGCCAGGGATGCAGAGCTCGGGAAAGATCACCAGCTCAGCGCCCTCCTCGCGGGCGCGGCCGATCCACTCCGCCACCTTGGCGGCGTTTGCGTCGACGGCGCCGACGGTGGGGTTGATCTGGGCGAGGGCTAGGCGCATCTGGCTCCGCCGGGGCTCATACCGGAAGTATCTCCGTCGCGGTGCAGAGAGGTAGTTTCGCCCGCCAGTAGGGTTCTTCATCTCATGCGGAACCGCCGTGGGAATTTGGTCGGTACCTCGGTGGCGCTCCTCCTCGCACTAACCGCCGCCGCTCCCGCGCGCGCGGCGCTCGACGTCGCTCCTGCGAGCCTCGCTTCCAAGGCCCAGAAGCCGTTCATCCTGCCGCAGTCGCGCCCAACCGAACACCGCGCGCGCCCAACCGACAAGGTCGACCCCAACCGCAACGCCTACTCGGTTCCGGAGGCGGAAAACTCACCGGCCTGCTCGCGCCACTTCTGCGTCCACTGGGTGGCCGAGGGGCTTGATGCGCCGAACCTCTCGGACCGCAACGGCGACGGCATCCCCGATTTCGTCGACCGGGTGCTCACGGTCGCCGAACACGTCCACAAGGTCGAGAACGACAAGCTCGGCTGGCGCGAGCCGAAGAGCGACGGGCGGATGGGCGGCGGCCGCGGCAAGACCGATGTCTACCTCTCCCAGATCGGCGGCGAACTATTTGGCTACGCGGCGCCGGACCGCGGCCAGGCCGACAAGCGGCACCGGATCCCGCGCCACTTGCACGGCTACCTCGTCCTCGACAACGACTACAGCGCCTTCGAGTTCCCGCACACGAAGCCCATTAACGACCTCAAGGTGACCTTCGCCCATGAGTACAACCACATCCTCCAGTTCGGCTACGACGCCTACCAGGACCCCTGGTTCGCCGAGTCGAGCGCGACCTGGATGGAGGACCAGGTCTACGACCGAATCGACGACTACCTCCGCTACGTCCGCCGCTGGGTCCACCTCTACGAAACGCCCCTGACGGCGAGCTCGATCAAGATGTACGGGAGCGCGGTCTGGAACCAGTGGCTGGCGCGCCGCTACGGCGCCGCGATCGTGCGCAAGGCCTGGACGGGAGCGATCCACGCCAAGCCAGGCGGATTCTCAATCGCCGCCTACGAACGGGCGATCCGGGCGGCGGGGCCCTCGGACTTCAGCCGCGACTTCACCCGCTTCGCCGCCGCGGTTGCCGAGTGGCGGACCGGACGCGGCTTCCGCGAGAGCCGCCTCTTCCCGGACATGCCGCGCCAGGGCCACTTGCCCCTGAGCGGCCAGCGACGGACGCGGCTACTCAACCACACGACCTTCGAGCTGCTGCGGGTACCTGCGCAGCGCGGGCGCGCGGTCGTCGTTCACTTGACCGCCCCGCGGGGCACCGCTACGGGCCTGGCACTGGTCGGCCGGATTGGTTCCGAGCGCGGCGGCCGCACGATCACCCGCGTCAACTACCGGCGCGGGGGAGGGCGGCTGACGGTGCGCTTGCCCAAGCCCGGGCGCTTCCAGCGGATCACCGCTGTCGTCGTCAACGCCGATGCCCGCGCCCACGGCTTCAGCGCCCGCCACCTCGACTGGCGCTACCTAACCGACCGCTTCCCGTTCGAAATCAGCGCCCGCCTCGTGCGCTAGCGATGGCCTTTGCCGACGGGACGAAAACCGGTCTATGTAACCGGTTTGAGTCCCGTCGAGACTCAGGAGTGCGACTCGGCCGGGACCGGGCCGGCCCCATTGGCGGAGGCCGCTGCGGCCTTGCCCTTCTTCGCCCGCTTCTTGGCGGGGACGGTGTCAATGACCTCTTGCGTCGCCGCTTCGAGGTCGAGGGAGAAGCTGTCGAGGTCGGCCATCGCGTCGTAATCGCCGATCAGGCCGAAGTTGACCTGGCCGTTGTAGGACATGATTCCGACGCAGAGAGCCTGGCGACGGGCCAGCGGCACCATCGGGAAGATCGACTCCATTTTCCGCCCCAGCACGTAGAGCGGGAACTGTGGCCCGGGCACGTTGGTGACGACGAGGTTGAAGAAGCGCTGTGCCGGCTGCAGGCGGGCGGCCTGGGAGACGATCGTCCCCGGCGCGAAGTCGGTCAGTTTGGTGATGATCTCGGCCCCGACCGCCTGGCCGGAGGACTTGAGATCGCCCATCTCCTCGGTCATCAGGCGCAGTCGCTCGACCGGGTCCTCGCACCAGACTGGCAGCGGCGCCATCATCGCCGAGACCCGGTTGCCGAGGGCGCCGTGTTCTTCGGCGGTGCGGACACTGACCGGGACCATCGCCCGCAGCTCCAGCCCGTCGGTGTCGTGGCCGCGCGCCCGCAGGTAGCGGCCGATGCCGCCGGCGACGATCGAGAGGATGACGTCGTTGACGGTGCCGCCGTGGGCGTCCTTGACCCGCTTCAGCTCGGCGAGGTCGGTCTGGATCATCTGGAAGCGACGGTGGGGGCCTATCTCGACGTTGAAGACGGAGTTCGGCGCCGACATCCCAGCGCCGACCATCTTCGAGGTGGCGCCGACGCCGCGCAGCACCTGGCGCGGCCCGCGCAACGCCGCGCGGAAGCCACGGTAGATCTCCTGCGGGCTCGTCGCCCGCTCCTTCAGCGCTTCGGCCAAGAGCTGGAAGTCGGTCGGTTCGGGGCGGGCCAGCCAGGGTGGCGCCTTGTCGGGCTTGCCCGCCGGCTCGGGGTCGAGGTCGAAGAGGACCGTGGTGATGTCGACGCCGGAGACGCCATCGACGAGGGCGTGGTGGCTCTTGCCGATGATCGCGAAACGGTCGCCGCTCAGACCCTCGACCAGCCACATCTCCCAGAGCGGCTTGCTGCGGTCGAGCTGCTGGGAGAAGATCCGCGCGGCGAGGTTGCGCAGCTGCTCGTCGGAGCCCGGCGCCGGCAGCGCGGTCTGGCGCACGTGGTACTCGAGGTTGAGGTGGGGGTCGTCGACCCAGACCGGGCGGCTCTGGGCGAGCGGGACGAAGCGCAGCTTCTGGCGGAAGCGCGGCACCAGGTGCAGACGCGAGGCGATGTGGTCGCGGAATTCCCGGTGGGTGGGTGGCGTGCCTTCGAAGATGCTGGTCGAGGCGACGTGCATATGGGCGCCAGAGCGCTCGAGATGCAGGAAAGAGGTGTCCAGGCCGGTGAGTCGTTCGGGCTTCGCCATTTAGCAATCTTCGCACACACGTCTAGGGCTGCCTAAAGCTGCGTGAAAGGCTCTCTGAAGCCGAATTTCAAGGAACATTGCAGTCTCGCGAGTATGTGCGTCTGCTCACATTTGCGCTCTGTATCGCCACCTAGCGTGTTTGCGATCAGAACGAGCTAAACGACCTGCCGAGTCCCTCACGCACCGACGCGGGGGAGCGGGGGACCCACTTGCTGCGGCGTGTTGCCGCGGCCGGGGCGAATCGGGTGGCGAGCCACCCGTAGCGAGAGCCGGCAAGACGCCGGCAATTGCGAGCCCGTCAGCTAACCCCGCAGGCAGCAGAGAAAGCGAGAGCGATTACTACGATGCGATTCCTCCTGCCCGCGGTGGCGGCTGCCACTGCGCTGACGATCGGCCTGGCGCCGGCAGCGGCGCAGACCAAGAGCGGCCACTCCCACCACGAGCGAGCCAACAGCCACGTCTCCCTGCACCTTGCAACCCATTCGGTGCTGGTGGGGAACGGGCTGGCGGTGCGCGGCAAGGTGCGGCCGAGCGGCCGCCACCGGGTCAAGCTGGTCTTCCGCGGCCCCGACCGCATGGTGCGCGGCGTCACGACGAAGGCGAACGGTACCTTCGCGCTGCGCTGGCGCCCCGGTCGCATCGGCAGCTACGCGGTGCGCGCCTACGGCGTCCATGACCGCCACGTCAGCGCCTCGACCAGCGAGCCGCGGAAGCTGACCACCTACCGCCTCGCCGGCGCCTCCTACTACGGGCCCGGCCTCTACGGCAACGGCGTCGCTTGCGGCGGCACCCTGATGCCGGACACGATGGGCGTCGCCAACAAGACCCTGCCGTGCGGGACCAAGGTGAAGCTGCGCTATCACGGCCGCACGGTGACGGTGCCGGTGATCGACCGCGGCCCGTACGTGGCGGGGCGCGACTACGACCTGACGACGGCGGTCAAGGAGAAACTCGGCTTCCCCGGCGTCGGGACGGTCCTGGCAAGCCGCTAACCCGTTCGGGTGCCAGGCGCCTCTGGTTTCCTCTGTCACCCAGGCGGGTATCGAATGCCCGCGGAACTCAATTCACGAGGCCGAGTTGGAGCTGGTCAGTGGTCCGCTCCGGCTCGGCCTCGTCTTTCTCAAAGGAAGCGACGCGGACGCCGAGCAGCCGCACCGGCCGTTGCGGGTCGTAGGCCCGAAGCAGGTCGAGGGCGATCGGGTGGACCACCTCTGGGTCGTTGGTCGGCTGCTCGATCGTATGCGAGCGGGTGACGTTGGTCCAGTCGTCGAGCCGGATCTTGATCCCGATCGTGCGCCCCTCGAGCTCGCGCTTGCGCAGGCGGCGGCAGAGCTCCTGCGAGAGCTCGCCTAGGTGCCGCTCCAGCTCCTCGCGCCGGTTGACGTCGAAATCGAAGGTGATCTCGGCCGACTGCGACTTGGTCTCGTGTTCGGGTGTGACCGGCGTCTCGTCGCGGAGGTGCCCGCGGGCGTGGAGCCAGGCGCCGGAGCGGGAGCCGAAGGCCTCTTCCAGCTCCTCTCGGTCGCGCAGTTGGAGCTCGAAGAGCGTGCTGACTCCCATCGCCTCAAGGCGAGAGACAGTTTTGGGGCCGATGCCGGGAATGAGACCGGGGGAGTGGTCGGCAAACCGCCTCAGGGCTTCGTCCCGCGAGAGCACCACCATCCCCGCCGGCTTGCCGAGCTCGCTGGTGATCTTGGCCAGCATCCGGCTCTCGGAGATCCCGACCGAGCAGGTCAACTGCGTCTCGTCCAGGATCTCGGCCGCAATCCGCCGCATCGTCGCCTTCGGGGAGAACAGCCCGGTCAGATCCAAATACGCCTCGTCCAACCCCACAACCTCGACCACCTCAGCGTTCCGCCGCAGGATGTCCATCACCTGCCCCGAGGCCTCCCGATAGGCCGGAAAGTCCGGCCGCAGATAGATCGCATCCGGCAACCGCCGCCGCGCCTCCGCCGCCGGCATCGCCGACCGAATCCCCGCCAGCTTCCGCGCCTCATAACTCGCCGTCGTCACCACAGCCCGCGGCCCCGACCCGCAGACGACGACCGGCTTCCCCTTCAGCTCAGGCCTTCGACGCAACTCCACCGACGCGTAAAACGCGTCCATGTCGAGGTGGGCAACCGTCCGCTCGAAGGCCATACAGCGATCGTAGGACGGACGAGGGACGGACGATTCCGCTCCAGTGCCACCTATGGAGGCCAGCTCAAGACTGGGCGTGGCGGCTTCCCGGAAAGCGGGGGAGGCCGTCGTCGGGGATCGGCTCCCAAGGGGCGGCGGAGGCGACGAACTGCCGGACGCTGGGGCGGACTCCGGGGTCGGTGTCAAAGGCGCCCATGCGAATGCCGATCGGGTTGGCGTGGGAAGCGTTGCGGGCGAACAGCGAAGAGCCGCACTCCCCGCAGAACCACTTCTCACCGCCGCCCTCCGGCTGCCACATCCGCAGCTTCTCGGCCCCGCTGACGATCCGGAAGCTCCCCTCGGCGGGATGGGCGTTAGGCGATGCCGCGGCACCGCTGCGGCGTTGGCAGCGCTTGCAGTGGCAATAGCTGGCCATCGTCAGCGACGCGGTCACCTCGAAGCGGACCGCACCGCAGTTGCACCCGCCGGTGAACGGAAGGTCGTTCATCGGGCGCCGGCGGTGGGAACGTCCGGGGCGCTGGCCGCCGGGCTGGCGTAGAAGACGGCGATGGCGGCGCAGATCGCGAGGGTCAGGTAGGGGGTGATTACCGCCATCGCGGTGGCGATCGCGTAGGGGATGAGGCCGACGACGCCACGTCTGAGGGTTAGGCGGCGGATGCTCTCGTCGAGGTCGTCTTCGAGGAAGTCGACCCGCTCGAAGAGAATGTGGCGGTTCATGCCGGAGAAGACCAGGCTCATCAGCAGGAAGCTGCCACTGTAGACGGCGGCGGCGAGCGACTCGCCCTGGCCCTCCTTCAGGTAGGCGGCCATCAGCGCAGTGGTGAAGGGGAGGGCGGAAACGGTCATCAGCAGCAACAGGTTCCAGATCAGGATCGAGTGATCGGCGACCCGCAGGCGCCGCACCATCGCATGGTGGTTGATCCAGATAATCCCGATCGTGAGGAAGGAGACGACGAAGGCGGCATAGCTCGGCCACTGCGCCAGCAGCTCGTGGCCGAGGTTCTCGCCGGCGCCGGGCTCCGGGACGTGGATCTCCAGCACCAGCAGGGTGATCGCGATCGCGAAGACGCCGTCGGAGAAGGCCTCCATCCGGTTCGTGCTCATTGCGGAGTGATTCGCCGGCAGGCTCTAGGCTCCTGGCATGGCTTCCCCCGAGGCGAAGAACCTTGAGGCGATCTCGAAGGCGATCGATCAGCACAACATGAACTGCCCGTTTCCGGCGGCAGAGGTGCGGATGAATCCCTTTGAGGTCGAGCGGCTGGGGTGGGAGACGATCCGGGGCCTGCCGCTGGTACCGGACGCGGAGATCGGAACCGGGCGCTTCCGCATCGTCTGCTCGCGCGACCTGGAGGACGACGGCCTGGAGGTCGTCGAGGCGGTCGGCCAAGAGCTCGAGACCGTCGCGCCGACTCGCAACTGATCGCGAGACCGCGAGAAACCGCCTATATCGCGGTCTGTCGCAGTTTCGGCGTTAGACGCTGTTCCAGAAGTCAATGCCGGACTTTTCGAGCCAGTTCTGGGCTTCGATGTTGAGCTGGAACAGCTCTCCGGTCCAGATCAGGACGCCCATTGCGATCAGGATCAGGCCGCCGACGGCGACGATTGCCTGGTAGTGGCGTTTGACGACGGCGAAGGCGGTCGTCATCTGGGAGAAGGCGAGGGCGGTCAGCAGGAAGGGGATCGCGAGGCCGGCCGAGTAGACGGCGAGCAGGAAGGCGCCGCGGCCGGCGGAGCCGGTCAGCGCTGCCGCCGAGAGGATCGCGCCAAGCGTGGGGCCGATGCACGGCGTCCAAGCGATCGCGAAGGCCGCGCCAGCGACGATCGGGCCACCTTTGCCGGCCCGCTCCAGCAGCGCGTCGACGTGCCACTCGCGGTTCAGCCGCGTAATGAACAGGGAAGAGACGAAGAGCAGGCCCATGGCGATGATCAGGACCGCCGAGATCTTCGTCAGCAGTTGCTTGTTTTCGTCGAGGAAGGAGCCGAGACCGGTCGCCGTTAGCCCGAGCAGGATGAAGATCGTCGAGAAGCTGGCGACGAACAGCAGGCTCGGGCCCAGCACCCGCCGCCAGCCCGCTTCGTCGAGCTCAGCCGCCGAGACCCCCGTCACCGCCGAAAGGTAGCCCGGCACCAGCGGCAACACGCAGGGAGAGAGGAAGGAGACGATCCCCGCCGCGAGCGCGGCGAAGATTCCCACCCCCGAGGCGGGATCGGTGCTGACAGCGAGGGGTACCACTGCCTCCAGATTACTGGCCCGATTGCCCGCCGATTGCCAATGCGCGCTAGATTTGGCCAGCCAGCCAAGACAGCCGCGCGGGAAGCGGCGGGAAGAGGAGCAAGACTTGAGCAACCGCACGTTCGTAATCGGGGTCGGGATGACCAAATTCGAGAAGCCCGGCACCAAGGAGGGCGACTACCCGGATTGGGCCAAAGAGGCGGGGGAGAAGGCGCTCGCTGACGCCGGCATCCCTTATGAGGACGTCGAGCAGGCCTACGCCGGCTACTGCTATGGCGACTCGACCTACGGCCAGCGGGCGCTCTACCAGCTCGGCCTCACCGGCATTCCCGTCGTCAACGTCAACAACAACTGCTCGACCGGCTCCTCGGCGCTGTTCCTTGCCCGGCAGGCGGTCAAAGGCGGCCTCGTCGAGTGCGCGCTCGCGCTCGGCTTCGAGAAGATGGAGCCCGGCAGCCTCGGGGTCAAGTACACCGACCGCACCAACGCGCTCGACAAGCACGCGATGCGGATGTTCGAGCTGCGCGACCCCGAGCAGTCGCCGCCAGCGCCGCAGATGTTCGGCAATGCGGGCCGCGACCACATGCAGAAGTACGGCTCCGAACCCGACCACTACGCCTGGATCGGCTGGAAGAACCACAAGCACTCGGTCAACAACCCCTATGCCCAGTTCCAGGACGAGTACTCGCTCGACGAGATCAAGGAGGCGCGGATGATCCACGCGCCGCTGACCAAGCTGCAGTGCTCGCCCACCTCCGACGGGTCCGCCTGCGCGATCGTCGCGTCGGAGCG
>DASSNA010000225.1:0-3322 GCA_035688445.1 Solirubrobacterales bacterium
CAGGAGCCAGGCGGACGCCTGGAATAAATCTGCGTCCCGAATTGTCAGATAGGGTGTGGCGAAAAGTTGACAGCTCGCCACTAAGGTTTTAGAATTCGGGTTGCGGCAGGCTGCCACGCCTGACGGACATCGAAGCAAGGAGGGTTCGCGTGAGCAAGATCATCGGAATCGACCTGGGCACCACCAACAGCGTGGTCGCTGTGATGGAAGGAAGTGAGGCAAAGGTCATCCCCAATGCCGAAGGGAACCGCACCACGCCCTCGGTCGTGGCTTTCACCAAGAGCGGTGAGCGTCTCGTCGGGCAGGTGGCGAAGCGGCAGTCGGTGACCAATCCCAAGAACACCATCTTCTCGATCAAGCGGTTCATGGGCCGCAAGTACGACGAGGTGAACGAGGAGATGAAGATGGTGCCGTACACCGTCGAGCGGGCGGAGAACGGCGACGTCCGCATCAACATCGACGGCAAGAAGTTCTCGCCGCCCGAGATCTCCGCCATGATCCTCGGCAAGCTGAAGCAGGCCGCCGAGGACTACCTCGGCGAGAAGGTGGAGCGCGCGGTCATCACCGTGCCTGCCTACTTCAACGACTCGCAGCGCCAGGCCACCAAGGACGCCGGCCGCATTGCCGGCTTGACCGTCGATCGCCTGGTCAACGAGCCGACCGCCGCGGCGCTCGCCTACGGCCTGGACAAGCAGAAGGACCAGACGATCGCCGTCTACGACTTCGGCGGCGGCACCTTCGACATCTCGATCCTCGAGGTCGGCGAAGGGGTCGTCGAAGTGAAGGCGACCAACGGCGACACCCATCTGGGTGGCGACAACATCGACCAGCGCATCATCGAGTGGCTGCTCGAGGAGTTCAAGAAGGACCAGGGGATCGACCTCGGCAACGACCCGATGGCCATGCAGCGCCTCAAGGAGGCCGCCGAGAAGGCCAAGATCGAGCTGTCGAGCGCGCAGGAGACCGAGATCAACCTGCCGTTCATCACCGCCGACGCCTCGGGCCCCAAGCACTTGAACCTGCGGCTCACCCGGCCGAAGCTGGAGCAGCTCGTCGACGACCTGATCCAGCGTTCGATCGGCCCCTGCCGGCAGGCGCTCAAGGACGCCGGCGTCAAGGCCGAGGACATCCACGAGGTCGTGCTCGTCGGCGGCCAGACCCGCATGCCGGCGATCCAGAAGCTGGTCAAGGACTTCTTCGGCAAGGAGCCGCACAAGGGCGTCAACCCCGACGAGGTGGTGGCGATCGGCGCGGCCATCCAGGGCGGCGTGCTCTCCGGCGACGTCAAGGACATGCTGCTGCTCGACGTCACCCCACTGTCGCTCGGCATCGAGACGCTGGGCGGCGTGTTCACCAAGCTGATCGAGCGCAACACCACCATCCCGACGCGCAAGAGCGAGGTGTTCTCGACCGCGGCCGACAACCAGACCTCGGTCGAGGTGCACGTGCTCCAGGGTGAGCGCGAGATGGCGCGCGACAACCGCACGCTCGGCAAGTTCCACCTGGTCGGCATCCCGCCGGCGCCGCGCGGCGTGCCGCAGGTCGAGGTGACCTTCGACATCGACGCCAACGGCATCGTGCACGTGTCGGCCAAGGACCTCGGCACCGGCAAGGAGCAGAAGATCACCATCACGGCCTCGAGCGGCCTCTCCGACAAGGAGATCGACCGCATGGTCAAGGAGGCGGATTCGCACCGCACCGAGGACCAGGAGCGCCGGCGCCAGGTGGAGGCCAAGAACAAGCTCGACAGCCTGGTGTACAGCACCGAGAAGACCTACGACGAGCACAAGGAGAAGCTGGGGCCCGATGAGAAGGGGCAGCTCGAGCAGGCGATCGCCGAGGCGAAAAAGGCGCTCGAGGGGGAGGACGCGGAGGCCATGGAAAAGGCGGCCGAGCGCCTCACCCAGGCGTCGCACAAGCTGGCCGAAGTGATGTACCGGCAGCAGCAGCAGGGCGCCGGGGGGCCGGGAGCGGCGGGTGCGGCCGGGGGCCCCGGCGGGGGAGGGGGCAGCGCGGGCCAGGGTCAACAGCGCGGCGGCGGCGCCTCAGACGAGGTGATCGACGCCGAATACGTGGACGTCGACGAGAAGCGCTGAGCCCGGACGTATGGCGCCGCTCAAAAAGATCTATCTCGAGGAGTTGGCGCGCATCCAGGAGAGGATCAACAGCCTCTTCGAGCAGGCGCTGCTCCCGGCGGATTACGAAGACCCGGACGGGGGCCTGCCCGGCACCTGGGCCCCCGCGGTCGACGTCATCGAGACCGAGGATGCGTATCTCCTCTACGCCGAGCTGCCCGGGGTGCGGCGCCAGGACATCCAGCTCCAGGTGAAGGACCGGCGGTTGGAGCTCTCCGGCCGCCGGCAGCCGTTGGGCGAGAATCGCAACTTCCTGCGCATGGAGCGCAGCTACGGCCCTTTCCGGCGGGCTTTCGAGCTCGGAACGCCGGTCGACACCGACGGCATCTCCGCCGGTTTCGAGCAGGGGATCCTGCGCGTCCACGTCCCGAAGCTCGCCGCCGGCGGGACCCACCAGGTGCCGGTCCGCGACGAGGAGACCCGATGACCACCCGACGACGCAAGCCCGAACAGAAGTACGTGATGATCAGCGTGGTGGCCGAGCGTTACGACATCCATCCCCAGACCCTGCGGCTCTACGAGCGCGAGGGGCTGATCAAGCCGACGCGCAGCGCCGGCAACACCCGCCTGTACGACGAGGAGGCGATCCGTCGCCTGGAGATCATCCTCACCCTGACGCGCGACCTGGGGGTCAACCTGGCGGGCGTCGAGGTGATCCTCAACATGAAGGAGCGCATGGACCAGATGCAGGGCGAGGTCGACCGCCTGCTCGACTACGTCAAGCGCGAGGCGCAGGAGCGCCGGCAAGCGGCCGAGCGCCAGCACGCGCTGGTCAAGGTACAGAGCGGTCCCCTCACCAAGTACCGCTGAGCGCCCGTTCAACACCCTTCCAGATATTTCCCCGACACCGAGCGGCGGCCTCCGGGTCGCCGTTTTTCCTTCTCCCGCGTGCTACGATTTTCCCATGCCGGTCAGTGCCGTGTTGGAAGAGCGTTGCCCCCTCTGTGACGGGCGTGGATGGGTGGTCGAGGCGGACGGCGGCGCGGGGGTCGCGCGCCCCTGCTCGTGCCGCGAGCAGGACCGCGGCCTGCGCCTGCTCGACGCCGCCGGCATCCCGCCGCGCTATCGCCACTGCCGGATCGGCAACTTCCAGACCTCCAGCCAGGCGCCGGCGGTGCGCGCCCGTCTCGTCGGCGCCCGTTCGGCGGCCGAGAAATACGTCGACGAGTTCGTGCAGGAGGGGGGCG
>DASSNA010000235.1:0-3340 GCA_035688445.1 Solirubrobacterales bacterium
AGGCTGGCGCGATGGAGGAGCGACGACAGGGACCGGCGGAGCTGCCTAACTTCGGGCCGCCGTCGACGCCGCGGCCGGCGGCTTCGATCGTGCTGTTGCGGCGGGGCGGCAAGCACTCGCAGCGCGCGCTCGAAGTTCTGCTGTTGCGGCGCAGCGAGAAAGCGCGGTTCATGCCCGGCGTCTGGGTCTTCCCCGGTGGCTCCCTCGACGAGGCCTACGGCGCCGAGGAGGCAGGGCTTCGCGCCTGTGCCATGCGCGAGCTCGCCGAGGAGGCGGGGATCGAGCTGGAAGCGGGCGAGGAACTGGTGCCGTTCACCCGCTGGATCACCCCCGAGCTGATTGCGACCCGCTTCGACGCCTGGTTTTTCCTCGCCCTCGCCCCGGCGCACACGCCACCGCAGCCCGATGGGGTCGAGACCACGGAGGCGCGCTGGTTCCAACCCGCGGCCGCCCTCGAAGCCCAGGAAGCCGGAGAGCTCGTCCTCTCCTTCCCCACCGTGACCCAGCTCGGCTGGCTGGCCGAGTTCGGCACCTCGGACGAGGCGATGGCCGCCTACCGCGAGCGCACCGTCGAGCCGATCCTGCCGAAGGTCATCGCCGACGACGGCCCGGAACCGCGGGTCGTCCTCCCCGGCGACCCTGACTACCCGGCCTGAGACTGGTCGGGAAACGGCGCCAGGCCCGCGTGCCAGGGGCCCGGCCGGTAGGTGTGGATGCCGCTCTCTTCCATCTCCGACTGCAGCCGCCGGAAAAGCTGGCCGGCGTTCTTCAGCGCCGCTTGCAGCTCCGCCTCGCTGCGCTCGCCCAGCCGCCAGAGGAACCACAGCTGCCGGTCGTTGACGCCGAAGTCGATCTCCCCGCTCATCGTCGTCACCCAGCCGAGGAAGCCGGGGCTGAAGAGCTCGCGCAGGGAGACCGGGTCGTACTCTTTCGGCACCGTCGCCAGGAAGCGCTTGTTGAAGTCGATCGACTCGAACTCGACCTTGCGCTGGAAGCGCTGGGTGACGACCTCGTGCCCCTCGATCGACTCGACGTTGAAGGCGGGCACCACCTGCGCGAGGTCGGGCATGTGCGCCTTGGCGAGCACCGCGGTCGGCACCACCGCCTTGCTGAAGAAGCCGCCGACTTCCTTTTCGTCGGCATCGCACGAGGAGCCCCAGAAACCCTCGGCCAGCTGCCCGGTCAGCCGGTTCACCCCGCCGACGCAGAGCGCGACCGGCCCGTCTTTCGGGTTGATCCCGCCCACCGGCTCGTAGGTGAGGCCGTTGCGCTCGCCGTAGCGGCGCACAATCTCGGCCCATTCCTGCGCTTCCTGCTTCGCGCCCACCGCGCGATCCTACGGCCAGCCCGTGTGTCACGCCGCTTCGCGGCGTTAGGATGCCCACGAGCCCGGTCCCACAACAGGAGCCCCAATGACCATCGTCATCATCGTCGTCGTCGTAGTCCTGATCCTCGCGGTCCTCTACTACATCGGGAAGCGCAACTCGATCATCGCTTCGCGCAACCGCGTCGACGAGTCCTGGAGTGGGATCGACGTGCAGCTGAAACGGCGCCACGACCTCGTCCCCAACCTCGTGGAGACGGTCAAAGGCTACGCCGAGCACGAGAGTGAGACCTTCGAAAAAGCGACCAAAGCCCGGGCCGAGGCGATGCAGGCCTCGAGCGTCGCCGACACCGCCAAAGCCGAGTCGAAACTGACCGGCGCCCTGACCGAACTGCGCGCCGTCGCCGAGAACTACCCGACCCTGCGGGCGACCGAGAACTTCCAGCAGCTGAGCCGCAACCTCTCCGAGCTCGAGGACGAAATCCAGGCCTCGCGCCGGATCTACAACTCCAACGTGCAGTCCTACAACACCTCGATCCAGCAGTTCCCGGGCTCGATCATCGCCAACCAGGGCGGCTTCACCCCGCGCGAGTACTTCGAGATCGACGAAGCCGACCGCGCCACCCCGCAGGTCAGCTTCGGCAAATAGCCGGGTCCCTAACATTCAGGTTATGACCACGGAGACCAAAGACGCCATCCTCTGGATCTGCGAGAGCTGCGGGTTCATCTACGACCCCGCGGTCGGCGACCCGGATGGCGGCATTCCACCCGGCACCGCCTTCCACGACATTCCCAAAGACTGGTTCTGCCCGGTCTGCGGCGCCCGCACCACCGACTTCCGGCCGCTCGAGCCCGGCGAGGCCTGAGCCGCCAACTCCCCTGAGGTTATGAGCCAGTACGACTACGACTGGGTTGTCGTCGGCTCCGGGTTCGGGGGCTCGGTGTCGGCATTGCGCCTGGCCGAAAAGGGCTACAAGGTCGCCGTCATCGAGTGCGGCAAGCGCTTCACCGACAAGGACTTCCCGAAGTCGACCTGGGACATCCGCCGCTACTTCTGGGCCCCGCGACTGGGCCTGCGCGGGATCTTTCGCCTCTCGACCTTCAAGGACGTCTCGGTCGTCAGCGGCAGCGGCGTCGGCGGCGGCAGTCTCGGCTACGCCTGCACCCTCTACGTCCCGCCCTCAAAGTTCTTCAAGGACCCGCAGTGGGGCGACCTCGCCGACTGGGAGCAGGAGATGGCGCCGCACTACGCCGAGGCGCAGCGGATGCTCGGGGTCGCGAACGTAGAGGTCGACGACGCCGCCGACGATCTCCTGCGCGAGTACGGCGAGCACATCGGCGTCGGCGACACCTACCGCAAGACCCCCGTCGGAATCTTCTTCGGCCAGCCCGGCAAGACCGTCTCCGACCCCTACTTCGGCGGCGAGGGCCCCGACCGCACCGGCTGCAGCTTCTGCGGGCGCTGCATGGTCGGCTGCCCCCACGGGGCCAAGAACACGCTGGTCAAGAACTACCTCCACCTCGCCGAACAGCGCGGGGTCGAGGTCGTCCCCGACCGCACCGTCACCGAGATCCGCCCGCTCGGCGCCGCCGACGGCAGCGAGGGCTACTCGATCGCCAGCGAGCGCTCGGGGATGATCCCCGGCCGCGGCCGTGGCACGATCACCGCCCGCGGCGTCGTCGTCGCCGCCGGCGCCCTCGGCACCAACAAGCTGCTGCAGCGCTGCCGCCTCGGCGGCGCCCTGCCGCGCATCTCCAGCCGCCTCGGCGAGCTGGTCCGCACCAACAGCGAGAGCATCCTCGCCGTCACCGTCCCCGAGGACTACCCGGACAACCTCACCAAGCGGGTCGCGATCAGCGGCAGCATCTACCCGGACGCCGACACCCACATCGAGACCGTCAGCTACGGCAAGGCCGGCGACTCGATGGGCCTGCTCTACACGCTGCTGGTCGGCGACGGCACCCGCGTCACCCGGCCGCTGAAGCTGCTCGGGCAGCTCGTCCGCCACCCCGTCC
>DASSNA010000075.1:0-4689 GCA_035688445.1 Solirubrobacterales bacterium
ATCACGTCGATGACGACGTCGCGGCGCCAGCGGTCGCGGTAGGCCATCGCCAAGCGGACGGCGGCGATGCAGGCCTCGACGTCGTCGGCGTTGACGTGGATGATCGGCACGTTGAACCCCTTCGCCATGTCGGCTGCGTAGGGGGTCGAGCGGGCCTCGTCGGGGTCGGTGGTGAAGCCGACCTGGTTGTTCTGGATCAGGTGGATCGTGCCGCCGGTGGTGTAGCCCGGCAGCGCCTGCAGGTTGAGCGTCTCGGCCACGACGCCCTGGGCGGGGAAGGCGGCGTCGCCGTGCAGCAGCACCGGCACCGCCCGTTTCGGGTCGTGGCTGAGGTTGGGTCCGTCGAAGTCGGACTGGAGGAAGCGGGTGCCGCCGGTCACCACCGGGTCGACGAACTCGAGGTGGCTCGGGTTCGGGTAGAGCCGGACCGAGATCTTGTCGCCGTCGGCGGTCTCGTTGACTCCGCGGTGGCCGTAGTGGTACTTGACGTCGCCAGTGCCGCCGTGCGGGATGCTGGCCACGGCCTTGACTGCGTCGATCTGCTTCGAGCCCTCGAACTCGGCGAGGATCGACTCGACCGAGCGGCCGAGGTTGTGGGCGAGGACGCTGAGGCGGCCGCGGTGGGCCATCCCGAAGACGACCTCCTCAGCGCCGGCGCGGTGGGAGAGGGTGACGGCTTCGTCGAGCATCGGCACGATTACGTCAAGCCCCTCGATCGAGAACATCTTCTGCCCCAAATACGCTTTCTCGAGGAAACGCTCGAACTGGAAGACGTCGATCAGCCGGTCCAGCAGGCGTTTTTTCTCCCCGTCGGTGAGGGGCTGGCGGTGAGCGCCGGTCTCGATCATTTCCCGCAGCCAGATCCGCTGCTGGTGGGAGGAGAGGTGCTCGACCTGGTAGCCGATCGTGCCGCAGTAGGCGTCGCGCATCCGCGGCAGCGCCTCGAGCAGGGTTTCGCCGGGGACGCCGATGCGCAGGATCGAGGCGGGGATCCGCTCCATCAGCTCTGGGGTGAGGTTGACGTTCTCCGGCTGCAGCGCCGGGTCGCCCTTCGGCTCGGAGCCGAGCGGATCGAGCTGGGCGGCGAGGTGGCCGTGGGTGCGGTAGGCCTTCAGCAGCGAGGTCGCCGCCTGCACCGCCTGCAGTAGCTCTTCGTCGATATCGCCGGGGGCGGTGGTCGGTTCGGCGCTGGGGGCGGCGGGGGAGAGCGGCGGCGCCGAGGCGGAGGCTGGATGGGCATTGCTGACGGTCGAGGCTTCGAAGCCGAGGTCGGCGGCGACTTGCTCGTAGAACTCGTCCTCACCCTGCAGCAGCTGCTCGACCCGGCGCAGGAAGGCGCCCGACTCGGCGCCCTGGATGACGCGGTGGTCGTAGGTCGAGGTCAGCGTCATCACTTTGCTGACGCCGAGCTGCTTCAGCCGTTCCGGCGAGGCGTGGAGCCACTCCGGCGGGTAGGCGATTGAGCCGGTGGCGATGATCGCGCTCTGGCCGGAGAGCAGGCGCGGCACCGAAGCCATGGTGCCGATCCCGCCGGGGTTGGTGAGGGAGATGTTGGTGCCTTGAAAGTCGTCGGCGGAGAGCTTGTTCTCGCGGGTCTTGGCGATCAGCTCCTCGTAGCGGGTGTGGAAGCCGGCGAAGTCGAGCTCGCCGGCGTTCTTGATCGCCGGCACCATCAGGCTGTGGGAGCCGTCTTTTTTCTCGACGTCGACGGCGATCCCGAGGTTGACCGGGTTGCCCTCGATCGCGAACGGCTTGCCGTCGCGTTGCTCGAAGACCCGCACCATCACCGGCAGCTCCTTGGGCGCCTGCACGATCGCCCAGGCGATCAGGTGGGTGAAGGAGACCTTGAGGCCGCGGTCTTTCAGCACCGAGTTGATCGCCTTGCGTTTGGCGTCGAGCGTGTCGACCGCAATCGTCCGGAACGAGGTAGCCGTAGGCACCGCCCGGCTTTCGTCCATCGCGTTGGCCAGCATTGCCGCCGCACCTCGCAGCTGTTTGCCCTCGCCGGTGGCGGGAGCCGTGGCAGCGGCCCCGTTGCCTCCGCCGTTAGCTGCAGCGATTACATCCTCTTTGGTGACCTTTGAGCCAGGGCCGGACCCGCTCACCGAAGCAAGATCGACGCCGTGATCCTCTGCAACCCTCCGCGCAACGGGCGTAGCTTTTACATCAGCGCCCGAACCGTTGCCTGATCCGTTCGCATCCTGAGAGGTAGTAGACGCTCCTGGCGTGGGTGGCGACGATGCGGGACTCCCGCCCGTCTCGGGCGGGAGGGTCGTATCGGAGACAGGACCCGCGCCCTCAGCGCTGTGTCCCTCACCAGATCCCGCTTCCATCTCAGCAAGCGGAGCGCCCACAGGCACCTCGTCGTCCACCTGCGCGATCAGCTTCGTAATCACGCCGTCCATCGGCGCCGGCACCTCGGCGTCGACCTTGTCGGTGGAGACCTCGACGATGGTGTCTCCCTCGCTGACGGTGTCGCCCTCAGCGACGTGCCACTCGAGGACGATGCCCTCGGTCACCGACTCGCCCATCTCGGGCATCGTGATTTGCACGGTGGCCGTCTCTGGCATCTCTTGCTCCCAGTCTAAGGAAAGAGGTTTATCGGCAGCTCAACCGAGATACCCTGCAACGACATGAGCTACTTCGTCACCGGCGCAACCGGGTTCATCGGCAGGCATCTGGTCGAGAAACTGCTCCAGCGGGAGGGCACGATCTACGCGTTGGTGCGGGCCGGTTCGCGCGGCCGGCTGGAGGAGCTGCGGACCAGTTGGGGCGCCGACGGCGCCCGCGTGGTGCCGATCACCGGCGACCTCACTCAGCCCGGGCTGGGGGTCTCCGAGGAGGACCTGGTGGCGATGCGGGGAGAGATCGACCACTTCTTCCACCTCGCCGCGATCTACGACCTCACCGCCGATGCCGACGCGCAGGAGGTCGCCAACGTCGAGGGGACGCGCCACGCGATCGAGCTCGGCGGCGCGCTCGAGGCCGGCGTTTTCCACCAGGTCAGCTCGATCGCCGCTGCCGGCCTGTACCGCGGCGTCTGGACCGAGGAGATGTTCGAGGAGGCCGAACGCCTCGACAACAACCCCTACTTCCGCACCAAGCACGAGTCCGAGCGGCTGGTCCGCGACGAGTGCCAGCGGCCCTGGCGGGTCTACCGGCCGGGGGTCGTGGTCGGCGACTCGCGCACGGGGGAGATCGACAAGATCGACGGCCCCTACTACTTCTTCAAGGCGCTGCAGCGGCTGCGGCGGGTGGCGCCGTCGTGGCTGCCGACGCTGGGGATCGAAGGCGGCGAGATCAACATCGTCCCGGTCGACTACGTCGCCGCGGCGATCGACTACCTCGCCCACAAGCCGCGGCTGAACGGGCGCACCTTCCACCTCACCGACCCCCACCCGCACAGCGCCGGCGAGGTAATCAACATCTTCGCCAAGGCCGCCGATGCGCCGCAGATGGCGGTTCGCCTCGGCAGCGATGTCACCGAGCCGGCGACCGGGGCGGCGCGGAGCGCGCTGAAGCTCTTTCCGCCGGCCAAGCGCGCCGCCAAGGTGGCGCTGAACCAGGTCGGGCTGCCGCCGGAGCTGCTCACCTACGTCGACTACCCGACCACCTTCGACTCGACCAAGACGCAGAAGGCGCTGAAAGACTCGGGGATCGCGGTGCCGCCGCTGGAGACCTACGCGGCGCGGGTCTGGGACTACTGGGAGCGCAACCTCGACCCCGACCTCTTCCAGGACCGCTCGCTTTCGGCGGCGGTGCGGGGCAAAGTGGTGCTGATTACCGGGGCCTCCTCGGGGATCGGCAAAGCGACCGCGGTCAAGGTCGCCGACGCCGGCGCCACGGTGCTGCTGGTCGCCCGCTCGCTCGACAAGCTGGAAGAGACCAAGGACGAGATCGTCTCCGCAGGGGGCGCCGCACACATCCACCAGTGCGACCTCTCCGACATCGAGGACATCGAACGGATGGCCGAGGAGGTGCTCACCTACCACGGCCACGTCGACATCCTCGTCAACAACGCCGGCCGCTCGATCCGGCGCTCGATCGCGCTCTCCTACGACCGCTACCACGACTTCGAGCGCACGATCCAGCTCAACTACCTGGGCGCGGTGCGGCTGATCCTGGCGCTGCTGCCGGCGATGCGCGCCCGCAAGCAGGGCCACATCATCAACATCAGCTCGATCGGGACCCAGACCAACCCGCCGCGCTTCTCCGCCTACGTCGCCTCGAAGGCGGCGCTGGACGCCTTCAGCCGGGTGATCGCCTCCGAGGTGGTCGACGACAACGTCCACCTCACCACCGTCCACATGCCGCTGGTGCGGACGCCGATGATCGCGCCGACGCGGATGTACGACATGTTCCCGGCGATTACGCCCGAGGAGGCGGCGGAGATGATCGCGGGGGCGATGATCCGGCGGCCGAAGAAGGTTGCGACGCGGCTCGGGAGCTTTGGTGAGCTGCTTTACGCGGTGGCGCCGAAAGCGAGTGATTCGATTCTCAATACCGCTTACAAGCTCTTCCCCGACTCGCAGGCAGCGAAGGGCAAAAAAGACGAGGCTCGGGACAAACCGCCTTCGACTGAGGCCGTTGCGTTCGCCCATTTGATGAAAGGGGTGCATTGGTAGAGGGTGGGGTGCCCCTCTGACGGGCGGATACTCAAAGTGCTGGGTCTAATTAGTCCCAGCACTT
>DASSNA010000258.1:0-3465 GCA_035688445.1 Solirubrobacterales bacterium
TTACGCCCAGTTCCAGGACGAGTACTCGCTGGAGGACATCAAGGCGGCGAAGATGATCCACGACCCGCTGACCAAGCTGCAGTGCTCGCCGACCTCCGACGGCTCGGCCTGCGCGATCGTCGCCTCCGAGCGCTACGTCGAGGAGCACGGCCTCTGGGACCAGGCAATCGAGATCGCCGGCCAGTCGATGGTCACCGACCTCAGCTCAACCTTCGACGAGGACGCCGACTGCATGACGATCGTCGGCTCCGACATGTCGGCCACTGCGGCCCGGACCGCCTACGAGGAGGCCGGCGTCGCCGCCGAGGAAGTCGACGTCTGCGAGCTCCACGACTGCTTCAGCGCCAACGAGCTCATCACCTACGAAGCGCTCGGTTTCGCGGCCGAGGGCGAGGCGCACAAGCTAGTCGAGGAAGAGGCGACCACCTACGGCGGCAAGGTCGTCGTCAACCCCTCCGGCGGCCTCATTTCCAAGGGCCACCCGCTGGGAGCGACCGGCCTGGCTCAGTGCTCGGAGCTGACCTGGCAGCTGCGCGGGGAAGCCGACAAGCGACAGGTGGACGGCGCGAAGGTGGCGCTCCAGCACAACATCGGCCTCGGCGGTGCCGCCGTGGTCACGGTCTACAAACCGGCGGCTTAGGAGTCGCCAACAAGGAGGAGCAAGATGGCGAAGGAGCGGCGTTCACTCAGCGGCAAGGTGGTGGCGATCACCGGCGGTGCGCGCGGGATCGGCAAGGCGACCGCAAAGGCGCTGGTCG
Source organism: Solirubrobacterales bacterium (assembly GCA_035688445.1). Lineage (GTDB taxonomy): Bacteria > Actinomycetota > Thermoleophilia > Solirubrobacterales > 70-9 > VAYN01. The sequence continues at coordinate 759 of DASSNA010000258.1, forward strand.
CGAAGGGATGCCGCGTCGCCATCGGCGACCTCGAGCTCGAGCTGGCAGAGAAGACCGCAACCGAGGTCGGCGGCGGCACCGTGGCGCTGCCGCTCGACGTCACTGACCGCGGCTCCTTCGAGCACTTCCTCGACGAGGCCGAGCGCCAGCTCGGATCGCTCGACGCTGTCATCAACAATGCCGGGATCATGCCGGTGACGCCGTTCGCCGAGGAGGCCGAAGACTCGATCCGCCGCCAGGTCGAGATTAACTTCATCGGCCTCGCCACCGGCACCCAGCTCGCGATCAACCGCCTGCGCCCGCGAGGGAGTGGCTACATCGTCAACATCGCCTCCCAGGCCGACAAAGCGGGAGTTCCCGGCATCGCCACCTACTCGGGGACCAAGCACGCCGTCGTCGGCCTCAGCGAGGCGGTGCGGGCGGAGTTGCGCGACACCGGCATCGAGGTCCTTTGCGTGATGCCGACCGTGGTCAATACCGAGCTGACCAGTGGCGTCGGCCAGAAATGGGTGAAGCCGGTCGAGGCCTCCGACGTCGCCAACGAGATCGTCGACGCAATGGAAGTGCCGCGCTTCGACGTCTTCGTCCCGCGCGCCAACGGCATCCTCTACCGCGTCCTCGGCCCACTGCCACGCTCTTGGCGCGAGGCCCTCGCCCGAGCGATGAAGGTCGACAAGCTGATGATCGAAGTCGACCACGGCGCCCGCCGCGCCTACGAGGAGCGGGCGGCGCATAGCGCGGGCGAGGCGGCGGAGCAGGGCGAGACCGAAGCACCGGCACCGCAGCGAGACGCCGCCTGACTATGGGCCGCCTCTACGACGCGACGTGGGGGCGGTTCTTTTCGGCCTGCTACGAGGCCGGCCTGCGCAAAACCGAGGAAGCCGGACTGCGCCAGATGCGCCACGAGCTGCTGGCGGGAGCGCGGGGGAGGGTGGTAGAGGTCGGAGCCGGGACCGGGCTCAATCTCGAGCACTACCCGGAGGGGATCGAGGGCCTGACCCTGACCGAGCCCGACCCGCACATGACCAAGCGCCTGCGCGACAAGCTCGCGGCCTCGGGAAGGACCGCGCAAGTCTCGGTAATCGGAGCCCCAGCCGAAAAGCTGCCGTTCCCCGACGACTCCATTGACACCGTCGTCGTCACGCTCGTGCTCTGCACCGTCCCTGACCCGACTGCCGCACTAGGGGAGATCTCCCGCGTCCTCAAGCCAAGCGGCCAACTGCTCTTCCTCGAGCACGTCCGCTCCCGTGATCCGGCACTAGCCAAGTGGCAAGACCGCCTCGAACGCCCCTGGCGCTTCCTCGGCGACGGCTGCCACTGCAATCGCGACACCGTCGCCGCCATCGGCACCGCCGGCTTCCAACTCGGCGAGGTCGAGCACGACGCCATGCCCAAGGCACCGCCGATCGTCAGGCCGCTGGCGCGGGGCAGCGCGACTGTCTAGGGCTGAGGGCCGCCAGCGCCTAAGTCAACGCACGATAATGGCGGTTATGTCAACTCGGCTAGGAAGGCGGCCGAGACGCCGGGCGATGAGCTGCCCGACGCCCCTATGCGAGTCCCAACGCGCCTAGAGCCCTACTTGGCTTCTTCGATCGATTCTTCCAGGCGGCCGGCGGATTCGCCGGTGCCAAGGAGTTCGATGCCATTGGTGCCTGGACCTTCGATCGCGAACGACGGCGTCCCGTTCATGCCGAAGTTCTGCGCTTCTTTGGTCGTCTTGTTCAGCTCTTCGGTGAGCGCCTTTTCTTTGCGTTCCTTGTTCCATTTGGCGAAGTCCGGAACTTTGGCGCCTTTGGCAATCGATTCGATGAATTCTTCGGTGACGTAGCCCGAGTTCTCGACGCCCTGGTTGCGGTACCAGAGCTCGATGTAGTTCCAGCCTTTGCCCTGGTTGCCGGCGGCGATCGCGGCGGCACCGGCAGGAACCGAGTCATTGCCGATAATGATGAAGTTGCGGAACTCGAGCGTGATTTCGCCCGAGCGGACCCGTTTCTGGATGATTGCGGGCAAAACCTGCTCCGAGTAGGCCTTGCAGATCGGGCACTGCAGGTCCCCGTACTCGATCAGGTGGACCTTCGCTTTCGGGTCGCCAAGGATGAGCTTTTCCTGCGGGATCCCATCGATCAGTTTTGCGACGGACGCGACTTCCTCGAGTTTGGTGTCGCCACCGCTGTCGCTACTTGAGGAGTTGATGACGATCAGCACGACCACGACTGCGATCATCAAAAACACAGCCCCAGCGCCCAGCTGCAGCAGCCGCGTGCGACGATCGCCGGTGTCGACGCGCTGTTCTTCTGCCAGGCGTTCTTCGCGGCGCTTCTCCCTCTCCTTCTTGTTGCTCATCTGTCCTCCCTGTGTATCTCGTTGACCGTCTCGCGCTGGCGGCCGTCCCAGCGGCCACCGGACTCTATGCCGCTTCCGCTCCGCCTTCAGCGCCACCGCGAACGACGGCGTTGTCAGTACCCGCATATCCGATCAAACGGGTCGCAGTGAGCAGGAAGAGGATCGTCATCAAGACCGCGCTGGAGACGCACCACTGGCAGATAGCTTCGATCTTGAAGATCTCCAGGTAGGTCAGGTAGACGCTGAAGCCGAAGCCGCCGAGTGCGACCGCAAAGCCACCGAAGCGGGCGGCGTCGTTGGCGAAGAAGGCGCTGAGGAGCAGCAGGATGTAGCCGAAGATCCCGAAGATTGCGATGTTGACGCC
>DASSNA010000260.1:0-3594 GCA_035688445.1 Solirubrobacterales bacterium
CCAGGGCGGCGCTGCGCGACGGCCTCGGGCTACTGGTGCCGATGCCAATCCTGCGGATGCTGGCCGAGCACGGCGACGACCTCGCCCGCACCGGCACGATCGCCGCCGGCGCCGGCGCCTCCTCAGCCGGAGGGGCGGCGCTGGGCGGGCTCGGCGGTGGCGCCCTGAAAGCGGGGATGGCGACGGTCTTGATCGCCGGCGCGGTCGGGGCCGGCGTCGCCGTCGAGCACCATCGGGGCGAAGGGGCCGGGCCGCAAGCGGCCGAGGCGGCGCCGCTCGTTGCCGACAAGAACCACGGCGACGGGAGCGGCAGCACGAGCGCGGCGGGCACGAGCGAGGACTCTTCTTCTGGGAATGGCCGGCACGGTCGCGCCAGCGACAACCGCAGCGCCGATGACCACCGGAGCCACAGCGGCGAGGGCGAGCGAGGCGGCTCCCTCGAAAGCGGCAGCCACAGCGGCTCCGGGGGCGGCTCTGGACCGTCCGACAACAGTGCCTCCGGTAGCCACAACTCTGGCTCCGGCAGCGGCGATCGCCACGGCGGTAGCGGCAGTGGCAGCGGCGATGATGGCAGCGGTGGACACGGCGGCTCGGGCTCGGGCGACGGCTCGGGAGACGACCACAGCGGCTCGCTCAGCTCCGGCAGCGGCAGCGACGACGGCTCGGGCAGCCATGACGGCAGTGGCGACTCGGGCAGCGGCGGCAGCGGCAGCGGCGAGATCAGCGAACCGGACCCGATCGTCGAACCGAGCGTAAGCGACGACGGCGGCAGCGACTCCGGCTCGGGAAGCGGCGGCTCCAGCGGCACCTCCGGCGATTCCGGCAGCGGCGATCTCAGCGCCCTGGACGGAAGTTCGTGAGCTGAAATTTCCGCGTGATCTTCACCTCCGGCTCGGGTTTCAGCCTCAACCAGTTGTTACTTCGAACCTAGGAGGAAGGCATGACCCGCAGCAATAGATGGCGACCCCGCCTCGGCATGACCTTGTTCGCGCTGGCGCTCGGTGCGCTCGCGCTCCTGGCCATGCCCAGCTTGGCCGCAGCTAAGGACCGCAACCACGACCGCATCCCGGACCGCTGGGAGAAGCGGCACCACCTCTCGCTGAAGGTGAACCAGGCCCGCAAGGACCAGGACCGCGACCACCTGCGCAACCGCGCCGAGTTCCTCGCCGGCGACAATCCGCGCGATGACGACAGCGACAACGACGGCGTCATGGACGGCGCAGAGCAGGCCGGAACGATCGCCTCGTTCGACACGGAAACGGGCAAATTGACGATCGACCTCTTCGGCGGAGAAAGCATCTCCGGCTTCGTCACCGAAGGGACCGAGATCAAGTGCGAGGACCACTCCGGTGCCTCGATGAGCAGCGGTGAGCCCGAGCCTGGCGACGACCACGGCGAAGAAGCCGAGCCCGGTGACGACAACGGTGGCCAGGGCGAGGAAGAGCCTGGCGACGACAACTCCGGTCCCGGCAGCGAAAACTCCGGCCCCGGCATGGGTGACGACAACGAGAACGAAGGCAACTGCACCACCGCCGACCTCGTCCCCGGCGCCGTCGTCCAGGAGGCCGAGCTACAGGTCGAGAACGGCCAAGCGACCTTTGAGGAGGTCGAGCTCTCAGGGAAGGATGCCTAACTAGGCCAGGCGCGTCGACTACTTGGTGTCGAGCCAGTCCGAGCCGACACCAACGTCGACCTCAAGCGGCGGATCGAGCGGGTACGCGGTGCACATCTCGCGCCGCACCAGCTCGGCCGCCGCTTCCATCTCCTCCGGCGGGCCCTCGAAGAGGAGCTCGTCGTGGATCTGAAGGACGAGGCGGGTCTTGCCGCCTGTCTCCCGCAGTGCTCTGTAGCAGCGCACCATCGCCACCTTGATGATGTCCGCGGCGGTGCCCTGGATCACCGTGTTGACCGCCAGGCGCTCACCCAGCCGCCGCGTGTTCGGGTTGCCGGAGCGCAGCTCGGGGATCGGCCGGCGGCGCCCCATCAGGGTCGTCACGAAGCCGTCCTCCTGGCCCTGTTCGATTATCCGCTCACGGAAGGCGCGCACAGCGGGGAAGCGCTCGAGGTAGCGGGAAACGAATTCCTCCGCCTCTTTGCGAGGAATGTTGAGGCGGTCGGCGAGGCCGAAGCCGGTGAGGCCATAGACGATCCCGAAGTTGACCATTTTCGCTTTCGCCCGCTGACCTACGTCAACTTCGTCGCGCTCGATTTCAAAGACCTCGGCGGCGGTGGCGGCGTGGACATCGTCGCCCTCACGGAAGACCTCTTTCAGCACCTCCTCGTCGGCGACGTGGGCGAGCACACGCAGCTCGACCTGGCTGTAGTCGGCGGAGAGAAGCTGCGCGCCCTCCTCGGCGACGAAGCAGGCGCGCACGGGGCGGCCAATCTCGGTCCGGATCGGGATGTTCTGCAGGTTGGGGTTGGTGCTGGAGAGTCGGCCGGTGGTGGTCGCGGTCTGGTTGAAGGTGGTGTGGACGCGGCCGGTCTCGGGGTCGATCAGCTCCGGCAGCGAGTCGAGGTAGGTGTTCTTCAGCTTCGTCAGCTCGCGCCACTGCTCGATCTTCTCGACGATCGGGTGCTCGTCGCGGATCTGGGCGAGGACGCGGGCGTCGGTCGAGAAGCCGGTTTTGCCGCGGCGTTTTTTGGTTAGACCGAGCACCTCGAAGAGAATGCGTCCGACCTGCTGGGGCGAGCCGATCGTGAACTCCTCACCGGCGAACTCGTAGATCTCCTTTTCCAGGGTGTCAATTCGCTCGCCAAAGCCAGCACCGACCTCGGCCAGCCGCTTGGCGTCGAGCTTCAGCCCTTCCCGCTCCATCGCCGCCAGCACTTCGACTAGCGGCAGCTCGACCTCGTGCAGAAGCCGTGCCAGCCCCAGCTCCTCGATCCGCGGCGTCTGCACCGCCGCCAGCGCCGCCACCAGCCGCGCTTCCTCGGCCGGGTCGAGACCCGCCTCCAGCTCTTCCCCCAGCGCTAGCTGCCCGTCGCCTTCGGCTTTCTCGGCGGCGGCGCCCTCGGCGAGGCCGATGCCGGCGTCGGCAGCGAGCTCGACTAGGTCATAGGTGCGGCGCTGCGGCTCCAACAAGTAGGCGGCGACCATCGTGTCGTGATCGAGCTTGGGGTCGACGCCCTCGCGCGCCGCGGCGGCGAGCAGGCCGTGGCGGCCGCCGCCGAGTGACTTGGCGTCGTGGGCCGCAAAGGGCTTGCCGTTCAACGCCACCGCCAGCTCGTCCAAAGTCGAGCTGGCGGCGAGGACGCGCTCGGCTTCGGCCGCAGCCCAGCGCTCGCCGTCGATCGCCAGCGCCAGTGGCCCCTCCCCCAGGTCCTCAGGCTTGCCCGCGACTGCCTCCACCTCGAGCTCGGTCTCGACTCGCCGCCCCGGCACCGTCGCCCCCTCGGGCAGCGCTTCTTCCAGTCGCTCCAGCACCGCCCGCAGCTCGAACTCGCGCATGAAGTCCCGCAGCACTCCCCGGTCGGGCTCACTCGCCATCGCCGCTTCCAGGTCGACCCCGGTCTCGATGTCGTACTGCAGCGTCGCCAACCGTTTGGAGAGCCGCGCATCCTCGGCGTGCTCGGTCAGGTTCTGTTTGCGTT
>DASSNA010000281.1:0-3149 GCA_035688445.1 Solirubrobacterales bacterium
CTGCCGACCCTGACCCTGTTCAAAATCAACATGAACCTGGAGATGGAGAAGGGGACCGAGGCGCTCGCCGCGCCGGTCGAAGCGGCGCCGCCGCGCGAGCTGGAACCGCAGCCCTACGACGAGGACGACATCGCCCTGATCCGTGCCCTGCAGGGGCCGATGGAGCCGGTGGCGCGCCCCTACGACGCGGCCGCGGCCGACCTCGGCGTCTCGCCTGAGGAGCTGCTCGATCGCCTGGGCGGGATGATCGACCGCAAGATCCTGCGCCGGGTGGCGGCGATCCTCTTCCACCGCCGCGCTGGCTTCTCCGCCAACGGGATGGGCGTCTGGAAGGTGCCCGAGGACCAGATCCTCGAGGTCGGCGGCAAGATGGCCTCCTTCCGCGGTATCTCCCACTGTTACCAGCGGCCGACATATGAGGACTGGCCCTACAGCGTCTTCACGATGGCCCACGGCCGCTCGAAGGAGGAGTGCGACGCTGTTCTCAACGCGATCGCCGAGGAGTGCGGGATGGGGCCGGACGACCGCGCCACCCTCTACTCCTCGACCGAGTACAAGAAGATCCGCCTCCACTACTTCACCGAGGACTACGCGCGCTGGGAGGCGGAGCATTCATAAAGGCGCGCCGTTCGAGCGCGCCCAGAAGGTCCTACCAGGGGGCGTGAACTCGCCGGTCCGGGCGATGCGGCAGATCGGCCGCGACCCGATCTTCATCGAGCGGGCCGAAGGCGCCTGGTTGTTCGACGTCGAGGGCAACCGCTACCTCGACTGGGTCGGCTCCTGGGGGCCGATGATCCTCGGCCACGCCGAGCCCGCCGTGGTCGCAGCGGTGATCGAAGCGGCGAAGCGGGGGACGAGCTTCGGCGCGGCGACGCTGGCAGAGGTCCAGCTCGCCGAGGAGGTGGCGACGCGGGTTCCCTCGGTCGAGATGGTGCGGATGACCAGTTCCGGTACCGAGGCGGCGATGAGCGCGGTGCGGCTGGCACGGGCGATCACGGGCCGCGAGGTCGTGATCAAGTTCGCCGGCGCCTACCACGGGCACTCCGACGGCCTGCTTGCCGACGCCGGCTCGGGCCTGGCCACCCTGGGCGTGCCGGGAAGCCCCGGCGTCCTCCCGGCGCAGGCCGCGGCGACGGTGGTGGTGCCGTGGAACGACCGCGAGGCGGTGAGCCGGGCGCTGGAGGAGCACGAGGTCGCGGCGCTCTTGGCCGAGCCGATCGCCGCCAACATGGGCGTGGTCCCCCCGGCCGAGGGCTTCCTCGAGTTCCTCCGCCAGGTGACCCGCGAGGCGGGCGCGCTGCTGGTCTTCGACGAGGTGATAACCGGCTTCCGCGTCGCCCGCGGCGGCGCGCAGGAACTGTTCGGCGTCGAACCCGACCTGACGGTGATGGGCAAGGTCCTGGGCGGCGGCCTGCCCGCGGCGGCCTACGGCGGGCCGCGCGAGCACATGGAACGGATCGCCCCTGCCGGCGACGTCTACCAGGCGGGGACCCTGTCGGGGAACCCGCTCGCGGTCGCCGCCGGCCTGGCGACCCTGGAGCAGCTCGACGCCACCGTTTACGAGCGGCTCGGGGCGCTGACCGACCGGCTCACCCGCGGCTTCGAGGAGCTCGCCGCCGAGCGGCCGCTGCAGGTCGCCTCGGCCCCCGGCCTCGTCACCCTCTTCTTCAGCGAGGTCCCGGTCGTCGACTTCGCCACGGCGACCGCCTGCGACACCGAGGCCCATGCCCGCTTCTGCCGGGCGCTGCTCGAGCGGGGCATCTACCCACCCCCGGCCCAGTACGAGGCCTGGTTCGTCTCCCTCGCCCACGACGAGGCGACGATCGACCAGACCCTGGAAGCCGCCGCCGAGGCGCTCCGTTCTGTGGTTCCTTAGTCGGGTATGTCAGGACAAAAGAACCACGGAACTCCCGTCGGGCCCTTGCAGGCGCTTGCGGACCACCTGCGAGCCGAGGACACACCGATCTCCCCTCACGTCGTCGACCCGGCCGAGGCGCCGGAGCTGGGCGAGCTGGCCGGGGGCGGCGAGTACGCCTTCGTCATCGAGGCCGTCCGCGAGGGCTACCTGCTCCATTACGAGGAGCCGCGCCTGCTCGCCGGTCACGACCCCGACCTCGCCCTGCTCGCCGGCGACTACCTTTACGCCGTCGGCCTCGATCGCCTCGCCGCCCTCGAAGACACCCGCGCCGTCGCCATCCTCTCCGACCTGATCAGCGAGTGCGCCCGCCTGCAAGCTGAAGGGAACCCCGAACCAATCCCGAACCTCTGGCGCAGCGCGGCCAAGCGGATCGCCGAGCCTCCCGGCATCCCCTGAAATGGTGAGGCTGCTCGACGGAGCGGCTTCAGTGGCCGTCGACAGAACCGACGGGGTGTTGTGCTGAGCGTACAAAACATTCCTGGCCAGGGGGGGAGATGCGCAGGAGTCGCCAGTAGAATGGCTAACGCTTCGTCTAGGCGAAGTGCAGGCCCCCGTAGCTCAGCGCGGATAGAGCATCCATGTCGCAGTGGAAGGTCCCGGGTTCGAACCCCGGCGGGGGCCTTGCAATTGACTACCCCTGGTTGACAAACCGCAAGCGCGATCCCTAGTCTTAGGGCACTGCGACATGGATGTCCCGGTGCTGGGCTGGCCCTCTGTCTTGAGGAGCGAGTTCCCGACCAAGACATTCGTTCGCGACGGGTCCGCCTCTGGCGGGCCTGTCGTGTATTAGAGGTAGATCGGCCTGCCAAGCGCCGGAGGGAACCCAAAGGGCTGAGGTTCCGATCCGACCAAAGGCGAGTTCGAAGCCGCTGCGGGAAGATCGCTCCGCCACAGGCCGTAAACGCCCTGACGAGAAAGACCGGCCTCAGGAGCAATCCTGATGACCCCTTTGCCCGGGTCGGGGGGCTTTCGTGGGGGCGTTTCTAATCTCTGTAGAAACTCAGGCACCGAGCCAGCCGAGGGGATCGGCAGAGGACTAGCGCGGCTCCTGTCGCTCCACTTCGACCAGCAGCCGCTCCACTTCCTCGGTCGTCTCCTGGAGCTCATCTAGCAAGAGAGACCGAAACCCATCGGCGACCCTTTGCATTGGGAGGAGCAGCGCCGAGCGCAGCGAAAGGCACAGCCACGATGGATGAACACCAATGCGCTCCCCTTGAGGGAGGCTTCCGCG
>DASSNA010000321.1:0-8224 GCA_035688445.1 Solirubrobacterales bacterium
TGGCGCTTCTGCGGCACCTCGGCGGCGGCTCCGCACGCCGCGGCGGTGGCTGCCCTCCTGCGCCAAGCGAAGCCGTCTCTCTCCGGGGAAGAACTGCGGGAAGCGCTGACGGAAACGGCGGATCCGGTCGGCAGCTTCGGGACGGATGCCGTCGGCGGTGGCTTGGTCAACGCCTTCAACGCCCTCGGCAGTCTGCCGGGACCGCTTGTGGGAGGCGATGGACCAAGTGAACTTGTGCCGCCGCTGGAAGGACCAGGCACGAGCGGGGTGCAGCCGAGCACGCCGGCCCCCGGGACCAGCCTCCTCAAGCACCCGCGCAAGATGGTCACCACCCATAGCCGCACCGCCCGGGTCGTCTTCCGCTTCGGCTCCGATCAGGCCGGGGTGACCTTTCGCTGCAAGATCGACTCCGGCGCCTTCCGCGCTTGCGGGACGCGGATCGTCCACCGCTTCGGGTTGGGCACCCACACCGTCAAGGTGGCGGCGGTGAGCTCAGCCGGTCTCGCCGACCCGACCCCGGCTGCCTTCCGCTTTCGGGTCAGGCACGTCAGCGTCGGCTGAGGTCTCGGCAGACCTCGCGGGGCGAGTGCCCGCTTGGCGGCGCGACTGGCGCCGCATCACCCAGTGGCCGATGGCAAGCAGTGCCAGCAGCGCCGCCGCGCTGCCTAGCACCAGCGGATCGGTCAAAGAGAGGCCCTCGAGGCGGGTTCCGAAGTAGACCGCGATCGCGGTGATCGGCAGATAGCCCAGCGCCGTCGTCCAGATGAACCGCCAAAGGGGCACGTGGGCGGCGCCGGCCGCGTAGGAGACGATGCTGAAGGGGAGGATCGGGACCAGCCGCATCGCCAGCAGCAACGTCGGGCCGCCGCGCTCGATTGCTCCCTCGACGCGCTGGAAGCGCTCGACGCCGAACCAGCGGTCGAGCAGCGGCCGCGCGACCCGATGGCCGACGGCCCAGCAGAGCAGGCCGGAGAGGACCCAGCCGACCGTCATCAGCGCCAGGGCCGGGAAGAAACCGTAGGCGAAGCCGGCGGCGGCGTCGACGATCTCCGCCGGATAGAAGACGATTGCGTGGAGCAGGGTGAGGACGAGGATCAGCAGCGGCCCGGCGGCGCCGAGGCGGTCGATCTGGTGGCGCACCTCAGCGTTGTCTCCTTGGAGTGCCGCCTTCACCGCCTCGTGCAGGGGATCGATGGCGATGGCCAGTACCGCCAGGACGACGATTCCGGCGAGGGTGATCCCGATCTCCACCCACGGCAGGCGGTTCCTCTCCATCCGCCTAGGCTAGATGCAGCTCAAAGGGTGGTACTGGTGGGCTAGCCGCGCAGCCGCTCCGCCAAGCCCGAATGGCGACCGCCGCCCTCGTCGCGACGGACGGCGCCGGCAAGGACGCCCTTGTCGCCGACCAGGACGCAGCTGCTGCGGGCGCGGGTGATCGCGGTGTAGAGGAGGGGGCGGGTGAGCATCCGCGAGTGGGAGCGGTGGCAGACGCCGACCACGACCGGCACCTCGCAGCCCTGGGCCTTGTGGACCGAGATCGCGTAGGCGAGGCGGAGGGTGGCGGTCTCGCCGTAGGGGATGACGAGGCTGCCGCCCTCGTCGGTGTCGACGACGATCTCTTCCTCGTCGGGGTCGTCGTCACGGAGGAAGACGATCGAGCCGTTCATCAGCCCCAGCTCGTGCGAGTTGCGGGTCTGGATCAGGCGGTCGCCGATCCGGAAGCGGTCGCTGAGGGCGCGCTTGCCGTCGGGGTTGAGCTCGGCCTGGAGTCGCTCGTTTAGGGCGTCGATCCCGACCGGCCCCCGGTACATCGGCGCCAGCACCTGCACCTCGCGGACCGGATCGACGCCGAACCTCGCCGGGGCGCGCTCGGCAACCACCTCGACCACCGTCTCCAGAGCCCGCTCCGGCGTCGCCCGCTCGATAAAGAAGAAGTCGTGGTCCTGATCTGGGCCCGGCTCGAGGTGGGGCGGGCGGCCGTGGTTGATCTCGTGGGCGGCGGTAGTGATCATCGAGCGCGCCGCCTGGCGGAAGATCTGGGTCAGCCGCACCACCGGCACCGCGCCGGAGTCGATTAGGTCCTCGAACGGCTTGCCGGCGCCGATCGGCGGCAGCTGGTCAGCGTCGCCGACGAAGACGATGTGGGTCGTCTCCGCCAGGCCGGCGAGCAGAACCTCGGCCAGGCGCAGGTTCAGCATCGAGGACTCGTCGACGATCACCAGCTCGGCAGGGAGGGGGCGGCCGGGACGGAAGGCGGGCTCACGCCCTGGCATCCACTCGAGCAGGCGGTGGATCGTCTTCGCCTCGTGGCCGGTCGTTTCCTCCAGCCGCCGCGCGGCTCGGCCGGTGGGGGCGCAGAGGGCGATCATCGCGTTGGCGGCTTCCGCCTCGGCGACGATCTCCTTGGTCGCCTTGGTCTTGCCGACTCCGGGGCCGCCGGTGAGGACCGAGACGCGGGCGCCGAACGCGGCCCGCACCGCCGCCCACTGCTCGTCGGTGAGCTCGCCCCGCGGCTCCTCGCCGGGTTCGTGGTCGAGGTGGGCCGGCTCGCCGGCCCGCCGCGCCAGCGTCGCCGCCACCGCCAGCTCGCTCTCCAGAGTGCTCTCGCGGTAGATGCGCTCGCCGTCGGCGACGAGCCCCGGCGCTTCGGCCAGCACGTCGGGGTCGGGTGGGAGGCCGATCAGTCGCGCCGTGCGACGGGCGAGCTCGCCGATCGGCAGGTAGCTGTTGCCCTGCTGCTCGGCCTCGCTCAGCGCGTAGACGGCGGCCGCCTGGGCGCGGCGGTTCGACTCCGGCGGCACGTCGGCGGCAAGGGCGATTTTGTCGGCGCGGGCGAAGCCGACCCCCGGCACCTCGGTCAGCCGGTAGGGGTCCTCGTGCAGGATCGCCAGCGAGTTCTCGCCGTAGCGAGCGTGGATCGGCGCCGCCAGGTGGGCGAGCCCGTGCGGCGCCAGCTGCACGTGGAGGTCGCGGATCGCCCGGCTCGCGTACCAGGACTGGGTCGCTGCCGCGGCTTGATCGTGGCTGACCCCGCGCAGCGAGCCGAAGACCGCTTCCGGGTTGGCGGCGATCGCCTGCAGCACCCCCTCGCCGTGCTCGTCGACCAGCCGCTCGGCCCGCTTCCGGCCGATGTGTTTGAGGGAGAGCAGGTAGGCGACCTGCCCTTCGCGGTCGGTCGGGTCGAGCGGCAGCGCTCCCTGGGCGCGCAGCTGACGTCCGTAGCGGGTGTGGGTCTGCCACTCGCCGCTGACTTCGGCGCGGTCGCCCTCCTCGAGGTGGGCGACCGGCCCGACCAGCGCGAAGCCCATCCCTTCGCCGGAGGTTTCGCGCACCTCCAGCACCGCGTAGCCGTCGTCCTCGGCGCGGTAGATCACGCCCAGTACCTCGACCGTGCCGGTGTAGGAGGCCGCGTCGGCGTCGAAGAGGGTCGCTGCTCGGGTCACCCAACCAAGGCTAGGGCTCCGCAAGGCGGGACTCACCCTCCCCAATCCCGCAGTTTCCGGCTAGCTTGCGGGAATGGCTGCCTTGCAACCCGGCGCCGGCCTCTGCGACCGCTGCCGCCACCAGCGCCGCGTCCCCAACACCCGCGGCTCGGTCTTCTCGCTCTGTGAGCGCTCGCGGGAGGACCCGGCGTACCCGCGCTACCCGCGGCTGCCGGTCCTCAGCTGCCCGGGCTTTGAGCCTGGGCGAGCTCTTGAGGCTCCCGAGCCGCCCCGATAGCGGCGCCGATCAGGCCGAGGCCGAAGACGGCAGCGGCGAGGGTGACGAAGAAGCCGACGACAGGAACGATGGCGGCGAGGCGAAGGATCGCCAGGCCGGCAAGGAAGGCGACGATCCGCCCCCGGGGCGGCTTCACGATCCGGCGGCCAAGCGCCCAGGCGGAGGCGACGTAGGCGACGGCGCCGAGCGGCAACAGGGCGAGGAAGATGCCGATCGCCAGCGGTATGCCGACGACGGTGATCGCCGCGATCACCATCGCGACCGGCAGGCTAATCGCGACAGCGATGCCGATCCCGATCAGCGGCCCGACCCGCTCCCGTGAGCGAGCGTAGATCGCCTCGGCGGCGCGCGGGGCGATCAACAGCAGCAGGACCCCGAGGATCGCCGCCGAGATCCCGAACGCGATCCAGAAGACGATCCCGAGGACGGGAAGGAAGCCGAGCGCGTCCCCGGCGTCGATTTCTTCGATGTCGCCGCCGACCTGGCGAGTGCGGAAGACCCACGGGTGCGTATCGGCGTAGCGGGCATCGCCGCCGACGTAGGCACCCCGCCATATGTGGGCGCGCCCGGAGATCGTGGTGAGGTTGCCGTCGATCTTCCCGGTGACGCTGACGTCGCCGCTAATCACGGTGACGTCGCCTTCGGCATGGCCGGCGAGGGCAACGTCACCGTTAACGACGAAGACGTCGTCGACGGTTTCCCCGCGCGGGATCGTCACGTCTCCGGAGATGACGACGATCGAGTCCGGGCCTTCGTGTGCGGTGCTCGCCCCGAGCGCCGTCGCCGGCAGGGCCAGGAGGCCCAGCGCGATTAAGACGACGAGAAACGGAGCGCGCCGCAACAGGCTTCTAGCCTAACTCTGCATCGGGTCAGGTTCCCCCAGCTTGCTGATCGCCGGCGCCTCGTAAAGGGCCCCGGGGATGCCGCCGACGATCACCATCCGGATCCCCTCCGGCCCCGGCCAGACCTTGCGCTTGGTGCCGGCGGCCACCCGGACCATGTGCTCGGGGTCGAGCGGGAAGCGCTCGCCCTCGATCTCGATCTCGCCGCCGCCGCGGATCGCCATGAAGACCTCCTCCTGGCCGTCGCCGGAGTGGTCGTGCTCGGGGTATTTGTCGAAGTTCGGCGGCATGTCGATCACCTGCAGCCCGAAGGACTCGACCCCTAGCTCGGCCCGGGCTCGTTTGAAGGAGCCGAGGTAGACCCCCTCCATCTCGTCGATCTTCTTCACCGTGTAGTCGCTCACTTCTGCCTCCCTTTGTCTCTTGGCGCAGCCGCCTCAGCCGCGCGCTCTAAAACGAACGTTCGTGCTTTTTTATACCCTAAGTGTGTGAATCCCGTCACGGAGAAGGGAGCGCAGACCCGCGAGGCGATCCTCGACCGCGCCGTCGACCTCGCCACCGTCGAGGGGCTGGAGGGGCTGACGATCGGTCACCTGGCGGCGGAGCTGCGGATGAGCAAGAGCGGCCTCTTCGCCCACTTCGGCTCCAAGCAGGAGCTGCAATTGGCGACGATCGGCGCCGCCGCTGAGCGGTTCAAAGGCAAGGTGATCGAGCCGGCGATCGAGTTCCCCGATGGGGCACCGCGCCTGCGGGCGATGGCCGAGCGCTACCTGGACGGGCTCGGCGACTATTCCGGTGGCTGCTTCTGGGCCGCCACCTCGGCCGAGTACGACGACCGGCCCGGGCCCGTCCGCGACGCGATCGCGGGCGCCCTCGACACCTGGCTCGGCGAGCTCGAGCGCCAGGCCCGCGTGGCGGGGGTCGAGAACCCCGAGCGCTTCGCCTTCGAGCTTTACGCGCTGGTGATGGGGACGAACTCCCGCTACCGCCTCAGCGGCGACAAGCGCGTTTTCGCCTACGCCCGCGAGGCGATCGACCGGCTCCTCAGCGAGCTGCCCGGCGAAACCGGGTAGCTAGGGTTGCCGTACCCCTAGATCTTTCTCGGAAGGAGCTTCAGATGGACGTTGCGATCGGTCTTCCCAACGCTGTGCCCGGTGCCAGCGGAGAGCAGCTGACGGAGTGGGCGCGGCGGGCTGAGGCACGCGGCTTCTCCAGTCTCGGCACGATCGACCGCATTGCCTATCCGAACCTCGAGCCGTTGGCCTCGCTGGCCGCGGCGGCGGCGGTGACCGAGCGGATCGGCCTCGCCACCACGGTCCTGCTCGGACCCCTGCGCCCCAACCCGGTCGCGCTGGCGAAGCAGGTCGCGAGCGTGCACGCGATCTCCGGCGGGCGGATGACCTTGGGGATCGGCCTCGGCGGTCGCGAGGACGACTACGAGGTCGCCGGCGTCAGCATGAAGACGCGGGGGAAGGAACTCGACGCGATGCTGGCGCGGATGCGCGAGGTCTGGGGTGGCGACGAGGTAGGGCCCGACACCGACACCGAACCGCGGGTCCTGGTCGGCGGGGGCGTCGAGGCCTCGTTCAAGCGCGCCGCCCGCTTCGGCGACGGTTGGATCGCCTCGGGCGCGCCGCCGGAACAGTTCGGAACCTGGCGCGAGGAATTCGAGGCGTCCTGGTCAGAGGCCGGCCGCGAGGAGCAGCCGCAGAACGCCGGTCTCGCCTACTTCTCCCTCGGCGACCGCGCCGAGGATGACGCCAAGGGCTACCTCACCCACTACTACGCCTGGCTCGGCGAGGAGACCGCCAACTGGATCGCCAACTCCGCCGCCAGGGACCAGGAGACCGTGCAGCAGTACATCTCCGCCTTCGACGGGGTCGGCTGCCAGGAGCTCTTCCTCTTCCCCAGCTCGAGCGACCCGCAGCAGGTCGATCTCCTGGCCGACGCGCTCGGCATGTAGGGGTGCCTCCCGACGATCTTCCCGTTCTCCTCTTCGCCGGGCCACCCGAGTTTGAGACCTGGCTGGAGGAGAACCACGCCTCCTCGCGGGGTCTCTGGTTGAAGATCGCCAAGAAGGGGGCGCCGGAGCCGAGCGTCACCTACGCGGAGGCGCTTGAGCTGGCGCTCTGCTTCGGCTGGATCGACAGCCAGAAGCGCGGCTTCGACGAGACGCACTTCCTGCAGCGGTTCACGCCGCGGCGGCCACGCGGGCGCTGGTCACGGATCAACCGTGAGAAGGCGGAAAAGCTGATCGAGGAGGGGAGGGTGCGGCCGGCCGGCATGGCGGAGGTCGAAGCGGCTAGGGCCGACGGCCGCTGGGAGGCAGCATATGAGGGTCAGCGCACGGCGCAAGTGCCCGAGGACCTGCAGCGAGAGCTCGACGCCAACCCCGCCGCCAATGAGTTCTTCGCCGGTCTCGACAGCGCCAACCGCTACGCGATCGTCTATCGCCTGAACGACGCCAAAAAGCCGGAGACGCGGGAGCGCCGCCTGCGCAAGTTCGTCGCCATGCTCGAGCGCGGCGAGAAGATCCACGGCTGAGCGCTCCCTACACTCGGCAGCATGGATCGCGAACTCCTGAAAGCGAAGCTGGATGAGGCCGGCGAGCCCTCTTACCGCGCCGAGCAGGTGTGGGAGTGGATTGCGCGGGGGGCGCGGTCTTACGAGGAGATGACGAACTTGCCGGCGGGGCTGCGGGAGCGGCTGGGGGCGGAGGTGCCGCTCTCGACGCTGACGGTCGCGGCCGAGGCGAAGTCCGATGACGGCACCGTCAAGACCCTCTTCCACACCGCCGACGGGCGGCCGCTGGAGGCGGTGCTGATGCGCTACCGCGACGGGCGGCGCTCGGTCTGTCTCTCTTCGCAGTCGGGCTGCCCGCTGACCTGCACCTTTTGCGCCACCGGGCAGATGAAGTTCGGCCGCAACCTCTCCGTCGACGAGATCCTCGACCAGGCGCTCCACTTCCGCTGCCTCGAGCAGATCGACCACGTCGTCTTCATGGGCATGGGGGAGCCGACGATGAACATCGACAACGTGCTCGGCGCCTGTGAGCGGTTGCCCGACCTCGGCGTCACCCACCGCCGCACCGCGATCTCCACCGTCGGCTGGGTGCCGGGGATCGACCGCCTCGCCGAGTGCGCGATGCCGGTCAGCCTGGCGCTCTCCCTGCACGCGCCCAACGACGGCCTGCGCTCGCAGCTTATGCCGGTCAACGAGCGCTACCCGATCGCCGAGGTGCTGGCCGCCTGCGAGCGCTACCGCGCTGCCCGCCGCCGCAAGGTCTTCGTCGAGTACGTGATGCTGGACGGGGTCAACGACCTGCCCGAGCACGCCCGCGAGCTGGCCGAGCTGCTCGACCCCCGCGGCTACAAGGTCAACCTGATCCCCTACAACCCGACCGGCGCCTACGACGGCTCCTCCCCGGAGCGGATCGAGCGCTTCCGCGCGATCCTCGCCGAGCACCGCATCACCGCCACCGTTCGCCTCACCCGCGGCCGCGACATCGCCGCCGCCTGCGGCCAACTCGCCGCCTCCGCGGCCTAGCTGGCGAACTGCATCAAATTTCCTGCCTCCTGGCCCGGAAATTTGATGCAGTTCGGAGTAACTGGCCAGCTGGCCAGTTACGATCCGGGACATGGCAACGGTCGACACCACCGCGC
>DASSNA010000327.1:0-3257 GCA_035688445.1 Solirubrobacterales bacterium
GCCGAAGCGGCCGGCGCCGCGATCCGCGGCCGGGTCGAGCGGATCGAGCAGCAGGTGGTCGGCGGCCAAGACGACGGCGACGGGATCGCCGAGGAACTGCGCACCTGCTCACAGCAGGAGTTCGAGCTGCAGGCGGAGATGAAGAAGACCTCCGACGAGCTGACCCGGGCCGAGGTTGAGGCCGCCCACCTCGGTGACCGCCGCGCCGAGGCCGAGCGCGAGCTGGCCTCGATCGCCGAGCGGCTCGGTGAGGAGATCCCGCCCGCGACCGAGGCCCTGACCGACGAGGGGCGGGCGGAGATCGACAAGCGGCTGGAGCGGCTGGAGCGGCGGCGGGCGCAGATCGGCCCGGTCAACCCGCTGGCCGAGCAGGAGTACGAGGAGGCACGCGAGCACGTCGAGGCGCTGCAAGCCCAGCGCGAGGACACCGAGCGGGCGATGCGCGAGCTGGAGTCGCTGATCCGCGAGATCGACGAGGAGATCGAGCGCGCCTTCGAGGAGACCTTCGAGGCGACCGCGAAGAACTTCGAGGAGATGGTCGCCCACCTCTTCCCGGGCGGGCGCGGGCGCTTGCGCCGGGTCAGCCTGCGGCCGGTGCGCGACGACGAGCGGCCGGCCGGCGAGCAGGAGGCTCCGACCGACGCCGAGTCCGAGCCCGAGCCCGAGGAGGAGGAAGAGGAGCGCGACGAGCTCGGGGTCGAGATCGAGGTCACCCCGGCCGGCAAGTCGACGCGGAAACTCTCGCTCCTCTCGGGTGGTGAGAAGTCGCTGGTGGCGCTGGCCTTCGTTTTCGCAGTCTTCCTCGCCCGCCCCTGCCCCTTCTACATCCTCGACGAGGTCGAGGCCGCCCTCGACGACGCCAACATCGACCGCTTCCTGCAGCTGATCCGCCGCTTCTCCGACCGCGCCCAGTTCGTCATCGTCACCCACCAGAAACGGACGATGGACGCCGCCGATGTCCTCTACGGCGTAAGCATGGGCGGGGACGGCGTCACCAAGGTGGTTTCGCGGCGGCTGCCGCGGGAAGTCGGCGAGGACGCCGAGGATGAGGGCGAGGCGCCGGGGCTTTCTGCGGTGGCCTAGCCTTACCGCGTGGCGACCAGCTGGCAGGAGATCGTTGATCTAGGGGCGCGCAGTCCGGCTGCGGTGGCGACGGCTGAGGAGGAGGCGCCGGAGCAGCGCCGCGGCGTTTTCCGCCGCTTGCGCGAGAGCCTCTCTAAAAGCCGGCAGGCGCTGACTGAGGAGATCTCGGCGAGTCTTTTCGATCGCATTGACGATGAGACCTGGGAGCTGCTGGAGGAGGCGCTGATTCTCGCTGACGTTGGCGCTCCGACTACGGCCGCGGTGGTCGAGCGGCTCGAGCACGAGGTCGAGTCCGGGGCGGTGCCGGCCGACGGGGTTGCTGTTCGCGACCGCCTGATCGAGATCCTCGCCGAGGTCGCCAGCACCGGCCGAGCGCCGATCGACCTCAGCGCCGAGCCGGCGATCCTGATGATGGTCGGCGTCAACGGCACCGGCAAGACGACGACGATCGGCAAGATCGCCTGGCACCTGAGCAAGGAGATGGGCCTCTCGGTCGTCCTCGGCGCCGCGGACACCTACCGCGCCGCTGCCGCCGAGCAGCTCGAAACCTGGGCCGAGCGCGCCGGCGCCGAGCTCGTCCGCGGCGAAGAGGGCGCCGACCCTGGCGCCGTCGCCTACGACGCGATCAACGCCGCCCGCGCCCGCGGCGCCGACGTCGTCATCGTCGACACCGCCGGCCGCCTCCACACCCAAGCCAACCTGATGGACGAGCTGACCAAGGTGCGCCGCGTGATCCAGAAGCAGGTCCCTGAGGCCCCGCACGAGACCCTGATCTCAATCGACGCCACCACCGGCCAGAACGGCCTCCGCCAGGCCAAGGTCTTCTCCGAAGCGGTCGAGGTCGACGGCGTCGTCCTGACCAAGCTCGACGGCACCGCCAAGGGCGGCATCGCCCTCGCGATCGCCTCCGAACTGGAGATCCCGGTAAAGCTGATCGGCGTCGGCGAGACGCTCGAGGACCTGCGCCCCTTCGACCCCGCCGACTACGCCAACGCCCTACTGGCCGAATAGTTCGTCTGTTCCTTTTCGTTGCTCGGGACCGATAAGGAACAGGCGAGCGTCCCGTAAGCTGCTCGGACATGTTCGACCAGCTCTCCGAACGCCTGCAGTCGACCCTCTCCGAGGTCCGCTCGCGCGGCAAATTGAGCGAGTCCGACGTTGACTCGGCGATGCGCGAGATACGCCTCGCCCTGCTCGAGGCCGACGTCAACTTCAAAGTCGTCAAAGCCTTCACCAAGACGCTAAAAGAGCGCTGCCTTGGCTCCGAGGTGATGGAGAGCCTCGACCCCGGCCAGCAGGTGGTGAAAATCGTCAACGAGGAGCTGGCCTCGCTGATGGGCGGCACCGGCAGCGAGCTGGCGATGGCCAACAGCGGCCCGACCGTGATCCTGATGGCCGGCCTGCAGGGCTCGGGTAAGACGACCGCCTGCGCCAAGCTCGCCCAGTTCTTCGGCAAACAGGGCAAAGACGTGGCGCTCGCCGCCTGCGACGTCTACCGGCCCGCCGCGGTTGAGCAGCTGGTGACGATGGGCAAGCGCGCCGGCGCCCACGTCTACGAGCGCGGCACCGAGGCCGACCCGGTCGAGATCGCCTCCTGGGCGCTCGACGAGGCCCGCGCCGAGCGCCGCGACGTGCTGATCGTCGACACCGCCGGCCGCCTCCACATCGACCAGGACCTGATGGCCGAGCTGGCGCAGATCCGCAAGCAGACCCGCCCGCACGACGTTCTCCTCGTCGTCGACGCGATGACCGGCCAGGACGCCGTCGGCGTCGCCGAATCCTTCGCCGAGGTCGCCGAGTTCGACGGTGTGGTGATGACCAAGCTCGACGGCGACGCCCGCGGCGGCGCCGCGCTCTCGGTCAAAGCCGTGACCGGCAAGCCGATCCTCTTCGCCTCGACCGGCGAGAAGATCGAGGACTTCGACAAATTCCACCCCGACCGCATGGCCCAGCGCATCCTCGGCATGGGCGACGTCCTCAGCCTGATCGAGAAAGCCGAGCAGCAGGTCGACGAGAAGGAAGCCGAGGCGATGCAGGAGAAAATGCGTCGCGACCAGTTCACGCTGGAGGATTTCCTCACGCAGATGAAGCAGGTCCGCAAAATGGGTCCGCTCAGCGGCATCCTCGGCATGTTGCCCGGCATGGGGGCGATGAAACAGCTGAAAAACGCCAAC
>DASSNA010000025.1:0-15127 GCA_035688445.1 Solirubrobacterales bacterium
CGCTGGACGACGCGGATCATGAACAGCCTCTGGGCGATCACCATGCTCGGCCTCGGCACCGTCTTCCTGGTGCTGCTGTTCAAGAGCCACAGTGGCTTCGTTCACAGCTTCAACCAGTTCGCCCAGTCGGTCACCGGGGAATCGGACACCTACAACTCGATCATCAACAACGCCCACAAAGAAGGGGTCGACACCAGCCCCGCCTTCAGCCTGCACAACGCCTGGCCCACCTGGGCGGCGATCTGCAGCCTCTCGCTCTACAGCTGGCTTTCGATCTACATCTCTGGCGAGGTGAGGCGAGCCCGCGACACCACCCAGATGAAAGTGATGAACCTGGCGGCGATCGTCCACATCCTCATCGCCGTGATTCTCGCCGCCGTCTTCTTCGCCAAGTTCGGCCACGACTTCTTCATCGCGATCAACTCTCTCGGCGAAAGCTATCCCTTCGCCGCGCCGCCCTACTACACGTTCCTGACCTCGATCGCGGGCGGCAGCACGTTCCTGGCTTGGTGGCTGTTCATCAGCTTCGCGGTCGCCTATCCGCTGCTGGTGATCCCCAACATCACGATCGCAGTCCGCACCTTCTTCGCCTGGGCGCTCGATGGGCTGCTGCCATCGCGCTTCGCGCGGGTTTCGTCGCGCACCCACGCCCCCAACTACGCGATCGGCCTGACCGTCGTCCTCAGCATCCTCGTCCTCTGGTGGGCGGTGAGCAACAACGAAGGCTTCCTCAAGGTCCTCTTCGAGGCGGTCCTGCTACAGGCGGTGACGATGATCCTGCTGGGAATTGCCGCGGCCTTGCTTCCGTACCGTCGGCCGGATGCCTGGCGCGCCTCGGCGACGACCCGGCGCTTCCTCGGCATCCCGGTTGTGGCCATCGCCGGGGTACTGACGGCGCTGGTGATGGCGGCGATCTTCTTCATCTACATGGACTACCCGGACCTCGGCATCGACAAGGGCCACTTCTTCCGCGACTGCGGCATTGTCCTGGCGGCGTCGCTGCTGACCTTCTTCGTCGCTCGCGCGGCGCGGTTGCGCCAAGGTGTTGACGTCGACAAGCTCGCCACCGAGATCCCCCCGGAGTAAAGGGTGGGGAATCCGGCGCCGCTGGAGGACCCCGTCGCCGAGGGGACCCGTATCGCGGAAGCCGCCGCCGAGCGCGGCTTGCCGCTGCGGTTGCTCGGTGGGGTCGCGGTCGCAGTTCTCTGTCCCAGTAGCTGCAAGCCGCCCCTGGCGCGGAGATACGGGGACATCGACCTCGCCACGACCGGAGCGGCGAAGGAGGGTGTGGTCAGCCTGATGGAGGCGCTTGGCTATATCCCCGACCGGGAGTTCAACACCCTCCACGGGCACCGTCGACTCTTCTTCTGGGATGAGGCGAACCAGCGCCAGGTCGACGTTTTCGTCGATGTGGCGAATCTCTGCCACAGAGTCAACCTCAAGGAGCGCATAGAGATCCGGCCGCTGACCCTCTCGCTGGCCGACCTTATGGTGTTGAAGCTGCAGGTAGTTGAGACGAACGATAAGGACTATCTGGACATTTGCGCCCTCTTTGTCGACCATGATCTCAGCGATGATGAGAGCGGCATCAATATCCACTACATCGGCGACTTGACCGCTTCCGATTGGGGTCTTTGGCGGACCCTGGGGATGGTGGCGGAGCGCAGTGAACGGTTCGCTCGGGAGTTGCCCGAATTCAGTGCTGCCGAGGTCGTCGTCGACCGACTGCAGCGCCTGCGCAGGGCATTGGACAGCGTCCCTAAGAGCCGCGGTTGGAAGCTGCGGGCCCGCGTCGGCGATCGCAAGCGCTGGTATGAGCTTCCCGAAGAGGTCCAGTAAAGATGGTTTTGTCAGTTCTATTGGATAGGCTCGCCTGTGTGAAAGGGCTGACCATTCGCCTTGGGAGGGGTAGAAATTGACTCGGCCACGACGTGGGGAACCCAGAGCAAGGACGAAGATCCTCGAAGCGAGTCGCAAACTGTTCGCGCGGCGAGGCTTTTCCGAGACCTCAATGGGGGACATCGCCCGAGCTGCCCAGGTAGCGCGGGCAACCGTCTATAACAACTTCGACGACAAGCAGGACATCCTCGCCGCGATCATCGGTCAATACATGGAGGGCTACCAGAAGATCTCCCAGCGACTGCGGGAAAATGCCCGCTCAGGGCAGACTTCCTTCGATCTGATCCAGGCGATGGTCTACGAGGCGCTCGACTGGCGCGTCAAAAACGCGGACCTGCGCCCGATTGTCGCCGTAGCCCGCAACCTGCGTGGTTCCGGTTGGGAGCAGGCGAACAAAGCCGCCGATGACGCGATGTTCGGCTGGATCATGGCGGTCCACGCTGCCGACGAAGAGGCCGGTTTGATCCGCGACGACATCGACCTCGAGTTCGGGGTCCGCGCCACTTACTCGATGATCGAGGCGACGATCTCCAACTTCGACGTTTCCTCAACCGAGAAGGAAATCGAGAAGTCCGCACACCAGCTGGCGCTGCTGCACTGGTACTCGATTTGCTCGGTCCCGCCGAGCAAAGCACCGCGCAGTCCGCTCGGCCGCAAGAACTCGTCCTAGCGTAGACAGACTGTCCAAGTCGCTAACCTGACGGACGTGTCCGTTTCTGTGGATCCAGCGGGGGACTCGGCTCATCTGATCCATCCCCTGACCGATCACGCCAGTCTCGCGGACGGCGGCCCACTGGTGCTCACTCGCGGCGAGGGATGCGAGTTGATCGCCGAGGATGGGCAGCGGCTGATCGACGGTTGCGCTGGCCTGTGGACTGTCAACTTAGGTCACGACCGCCAGGACTTAGTCGAAGCGGCAACGACGCAGATGGAAGTGCTGCCGTATGCCGCGACCTTCGGCGGCGTCGCTTCGCACCCACCGATCGAACTTGCCGAGCGAATTACCGGTCTTGCTCCACCCGGCCTCAGCGGCGTCTTCTTCGTCAGCGGGGGAAGCGAGGCAAATGAGACCGCGATCAAGCTGGCGCGTCGCCACTGGGTGCGCCAGGGAACGCCGCAGAAGTCGATCGTGCTCGCCCACGATCGCGGCTACCACGGCCTGACCGGGGTTACGACGACCGCGACCCGCCTGCGCCCGTACCACAGCGATTTCGGCGTCCAAGCCCCCGATGTGGTCGAGGTGCCGGCGCCCTACACCTACCGCTGTCCCGCGGGCACTCCCTGCGATCCCGAGACTTGCGCGATCTGCACGGGCGAGACCCTGGAGCGACAGATCGAGGAGCTCGGTAACGACCGGATTGCGGCGCTGATCGTCGAGCCAGTCTTCGGCTCGGGCGGGGTAATCGTGCCGCCACCGGGCTATCTCTTGCGCCTGCGGGAGATTTGCGACCGCCACGAAGTGCTGCTGATCGTCGACGAGGTGATTACTGGTTTCGGACGGACGGGGACTTGGTTTGCCTGCGAGCACGAGAGCATCTCGCCCGACCTGATCACCTTTGCGAAGGGGGTTACCAGCGGCTACGTCCCACTCGGGGGCGTAATCGTCAGCGACGAGCTCTGGAGCGAGTTGCGCGACCCCGAGCGGCACCCGGGGACCCTCATGCACGGCTTTACCCATTCCGGCCATCCTGTTGCTTGCGCTGTGGCGCTGGCAAACATCGAGGCGATTGAGCGCGAAGGCTTGCTGGTGCGCGTGCGGGAGGCGAGTGAAACGCTCGCCCGGTTAGTTGCTCCTCTGCGCGAGATGGAGGAAGTGGGCGAGGTGCGCCAGGCGGGGCTGATGGTCGGGATCGAGCTCGTTCGCGATAAGGAGACGCGGGAGCGCTGGCCGGTCGAGGTTGCCCGCGGCCGCCGGGCCGCCGCGATGGCTCGCGAGCGTGGACTCTTGACCCGGGGTCTCCTCGACGACATCCTCTGCCTGGCGCCGCCGTTCACGATCTCCGAAGAGATGATGCGCCGCGCCGTGGAGATCCTCGCCGACAGCATTGCCGCGAGCGGGGATCTCCAGGCTTGATGAGCCTCTAGCTAGGGAAGGTACTTTTCCGCCTTTTCCTTGGCTTCTTCAAGGTGCTTTTCGGCCTTGGCGCCGCCCTTTTCAACTTCTTCTTCGATTTCTTTCTGGGTCTTCTTGATCTGCTTCGAGTTGGCCTTTTCGACATCTTCCTTGGCTTCTTCGAAGCCCTTCTTGGCCTTTTCAGAGCCCTTTTCGAAGCCCTTCTTGGCTTCTTCGGCACCTTCCTTCGCCGCTTCTTCAGCCTTCTTGCCGGCGGCTTCGATTTCCGTCTTTGCCTGGTTGGCGCTGCTTTCGGCGTCGCTGCTGCTACTGCCGCAGCCGGACCAGACGACTCCGCCGGCGGCAATCGCTAGGACGGCGACGAGGGGGCCGAGGGCGCGTACCTTCCTGTTCATCTCTCTCTCCCGATTGGTTGCTGGGTGAACGTGAGAGGCAGTGAATCAGACGGCGACCGTGCAGTCCTTGACCACGGTCTCCTTGATCTCGGGGTGGCCTTCAAAACGGAAGCCGCCGCGGAGAAATGGGAAGACGGCACCGGGGAGGCCGTTGGGGGCGCCGCAGGCGGCAGAGAGGTAGCTGCGAGGCTTGCCGCGGAATTTGTAGTGGCGCCCGAGCGCAAGGTCGATTTCGGTGACCGAGCCGAGGCCGCCGCCGAGTTTTGGGATTCGGGCCCGCAGCACGGTCCCGAATTGCCCTTCCTTGCGGTGGCCGATCACGATTGGGATGATCATCGTCACCCGCACCGGGACGCCGATGAAGAGGTGGAGGAGGAGCGCCGGTTTGCCGTTGCGGCGGCTGTTGAAGGCGAGGGTGCGGCCGCTGGCGGGAATGTCTTTTTCGCCGCCGAGAGCCAGCTGCGCGTGGAAGCTGCCCCGCCCGACGCGGGCTCCCCTGCAGTGGGCAAGTGCCTGTTCGGTGGTGGTCGATTGGAGTTGCGGGGCGGTGCAGATCGGCAGTCCCGTCGTCGAGATCCGTCCGTTGCGGTTGACGAAGAGTTCGAGCCAGCGCAGGGCCGGGGGGTGGCTGTCGTCGGTGGTGCTGATCGCCCCGGCAACCTCAACGCTGATCGGCGCCGGCTTCCGGCGTGGGAGAGTGTGGGGCGTGAATTCGGCGCCGAGTTTGACCCGCAGGTTCCCGACCTGCCGGATTTCGAATTCCTTCACCTTCGCCAGCGCCGAAGCCGCCAGGACGGCACAGGCGAGGAAAACGAGGATCGCTATTCGTCGCCGCATTCAGCAGCAAGTCTAGGAGCGACCTCTGGCTCGAGTTGATGAAGCAAGCGTTAATCGCTGAGGTGGCGGATTTTTTCTAGCCCTTCGCTCGGCTTGCCGCCGACGATGTCGCGGAAGGCGTTCTTGAAGCGCTCGGTGCGGCGGTCGGGCGGGAAGCGGGTCTCGGCACGGGCCTGTTTGTCTGGGTTGCGCTCGCCGTAGCTGCGGCGGGCCCAGGCGGAGCTTGGCTTGCCGAGCCGCGAGGCACCGTAGATCGCGATTGGGAAGATGAAGAAGCCGACGATGCCGTGCAGCACCCGTCCCTTGGCGAAGCAGATCGCGACGAGGAGAAAGAGGAAGGCGGAGCTGAGAATGCTGACGATCACGGCGCCGGCCGAGCCCGATTCGATCGTAAACGGGGTGAACCCGAGCAGCACCAGCATCATCCCGGCGGCGGCGATCACGGTCGCGTCGATCGAGCTGCGCCCCTCCTCGGCCCAGTAGACGTCGTCGAGGTAGACCCAGAGCGCGAACTCGTCGATCGTCAGGCCGGCGCCGATGCCGAAGCCGAGGGCGCAGATCTCGGTCCAGGGGCTGTTGCCGAAGGCAAGGAAGCCGCCGGCCCCGGCGATCATCATCGTCACGATCCCGAAGACGAGGTGGTGAAGGTGGACGCCGCTCTCGCTGACGATGCTCCCTGGCCACCACGAGACCTTGGGGCTGCGCTGCAGCCGCGTGCTCATGCGGATGAAGGCGAAGGAGCCAATGAAGCCGATGAGGACGAGAAAGAGCCCCTGCTCGTCGTGGCGTTCGAGCCTGGTCCAGAAGTCGGTGAAGATCGAGGCGGTGCTCACGCCGCCACCGGCTCTGAATGAAGGGGCGGCGCGACGCCGTCCCTGGCGGCGATCAGGTCGACCGTGAGTAGCACCGCGGCGACCGCGAAGACGGGGGAGAGGGCGATGTTGGAGACGGACTCAGCCAGCCAGGTAGCGATGAAGGTGTCGCCGAAGAGATGGTGAACCAGCCCGGCCAGCCCGTTACCGATCGCATCGCCAGCGATCTCGATCGGCACCATCACCCAAAAGACCAGCCAGAAGTTGCCGCGCACGAGCTGGAAGCTCCGCAGCAGCGCGCGGTGGGCGCTGCGCTCCTCAATCTCGACCACCGGTCCGGCGAGCCCTAGAAAGACGAAGGCAAGCAGGCCGGGGATGAATCCGAGCAAGAGGCCGAGGGCGACAATCGCCACGAAGGCGATGTCGACGAGGATCAGCCGCCCGTACTTGATCTGGCCGGCGATCTCCCGCGGCGACGGCGGCTCCTCGCCGTGGGGATGGGTGAGGGAGATCGCGATCGCGCCGCTGAAGAAGACCTCGCCGAGCAATCCGGTCATCGCGACCGCGCCCACGGCAAGGGCGAGGGCCGCGACTTTGATCCCGCTGGTCAGATCAAGCGCATCGACGTTGACCTGCAGACTGAGTGCGTCGAGCAGCCCGAGCGGGAGGAAGACGACCAGCGACAGGGCGAAGATCGAAGACGCCCAGCTCCGATAGGTGCGCCAGATCCGGCCGTAGGTGGCGGCTATCCGGCGGCGGCGAGTCACGCTCAGCGCCGCCGGCGACCAGCGGGGCGGCGCCCGCGCGCCTCGAGCTTCGACTGGCTCGACTCCGAGGCCGGCACCCGTTTCAGGCTGCCGAGCTCTGGGATCAACAGTTCTTCAGCGCAGCGGCGGTGCCAGTGATGGTGGTCGGTTCCCCCGAGCCTGCGGACGAACTGGACGACGGTGTGCTCTTCGCCAACGGGGATGTCGCCGTGACAGCCCGGGCAGCGGTAGAGCTTGCGGGCAATCCCGCGGATCAACCATGTCTCGTCGCCCTCTTCGCTGATGCCCCAGAGGCTCCAGCGGGTGCTCGGCTCGCCCTCGAACTGGTTCATCGCCGCTTCGCCATCCAGGCGAACCCAGCTGCCATCGCCACATTGGCGACCCCGGCGAGCTGCAATCCCAGCTTGGCGCCGGGGCGGCTGACTGCCGGCGAAGCAGACCAGAGCGCGTCGGTCGCGATCTCGGTCCCGCGCAGCCAGGCCAGCGATTGCCAGTCGGCGGGGTTGCCGCGGCGCTCGGCGACCAGGTGGGCGGCAGCGAAGGTGAGCCAGATCGGACCGCAGCGGCGGAAGAGGTGCTTTGCGTCGGGGGAGGGCTCGTCGTGTCCGAGCACCTTCAGCGTCGCCGCCGGCGCCGCGATCGCGGCGCTGCCGAGCAAAAGATCGAAGGCGATCATGTTGCGGTTGGTCAGGCGCAGGGCCTGTTCCAGGGTCATGACATAGAGAATCCAACCAGAAGCCGGAAGGGAAAGGGTGAGGTTCGGCGAAATGGACCGCCGTGACCAAGACCGCAACGAAGTCCCCCCAGCTCAAAAGCCTTTCCGACTACATCCAGGAGCGCTTCGACGAGTTCTCGCGCTCGCAGAAGGATGTGGCCCGCTACATCGTCGATCACCTCGACGAGGCAGCCTTCCTCACCGCCGAGGAGCTGGCCCGGAGAGCGAGCACCTCGTCCTCGACTGTGGTGCGCTTCTCCCAGGCCCTCGGCTTTGAGGGTTACCCCGAGCTCCAGCAAGCGGCGATCGAGGAGTACCGCACGACGATCGCTGCCGCTGGCGCCGCCGGCGGAGCCCTCTTCTCCTTTGACCATTCCGAGCTGGAGGGGTCGCTGAGCGCCGATTACGCGAACCTGGAGGAAACCGCGCGCAAGCTCACCACCGAGCAGGTCAACGCCTGTGTCGCGGCGCTGGCCGAATCACAGCGCGTCGTCATCGTCGGCGTCGACCAGATGGCCTTCTTCGCCAGCTACCTGCGCCACACCCTCAGCTTGCTCGATATACGCGCCGAAATTGTCGCCAGCACTGGCGGTGAGTCGTTGCAGCGACTCGGCCGGATCGACGAGAACACGCTTGTCATCACCCTCTCCGCCGGTCGCGCCCATCCGCTGTTGCTGCGGGCGATGAAGCTGGCGGTGCACCGCGGCGCTCGCACGATGACGATCTCCGACGCGACGATGTCGGAGGTGGGGGAGCATGCCGAGCTAACCCTCTACTTCTCCTCCAACAGCCCCTCTTTCACCCGCTCCCATACGGCGCTGATGGCACTGGTACAAGGTCTCGCCCACGGTTTGTACGCGCGGGATGAAGCCGCGCACAAAGACCGCATCCGCGCCTACAAACTGAAGTAACGCAGGCGACGGTCGGGCATCCGCGCCACGTAAGATGGCCTGGATGAGCGAGCGCGCGACTTTTCGACTGAAGACCGGCCTGGCCGAGATGCTCAAAGGCGGGGTGATCATGGATGTGGTCACCCCCGAGGAGGCGAAGATCGCCGAGGATGCTGGCGCCTGCGCAGTGATGGCGCTGGAACGCGTCCCCGCCGACATCCGCAAGCACGGCGGCGTCGCCCGGATGTCCGACCCGGCGATGATTAAGGGGATCCAGGAGGCGGTTTCGATCCCGGTGATGGCGAAGGCGCGGATCGGCCACTTCGCCGAGGCCCAAGTGCTGGAAGCACTCGAAGTCGACTACATCGACGAGTCGGAGGTTCTGACGCCGGCCGACGAGCACAACCACATCGACAAGTTCGCCTTCGAGGTCCCGTTCGTCTGCGGTGCCACCAACCTGGGCGAGGCACTGCGGCGGATCAGCGAGGGGGCGGCGATGATCCGCTCCAAGGGCGAGGCCGGCACCGGCAATGTCGTCGAGGCGGTCCGCCACATGCGTGGGATCACTTCCGGCATCAAGCGGCTTGCCCGGCTCGGCCCCGAGGAGCTCTCCTCAGAAGCGAAAGAACTGCAGGCGCCGCTGGAGGTAGTGAAAGTCGTCGCCGAGGCCGGCCGCCTGCCGGTGCCACTCTTCTGCGCCGGTGGCATCGCCACTCCGGCTGACGCGGCATTGATGATGCAGCTTGGGGCCGAGGGAAACTTCGTCGGCTCAGGGATCTTCAAAAGCTCCGACCCGGCGCGCCGGGCGCGGGCGATCGTCGAGGCGACCACCCACTTCAAGGACCCCGAGCGCGTCACCGCTGCCTCGGTCGGACTGGGCGAGGCGATGCCCGGGCTCGAGATCGCCGGTCTCGCTGCGCAGGACGCCCTGCTGCAGAACCGGGGCGCGTGAGCCAGGCGCTGAAGGTCGGCGTCCTCTCTCTTCAGGGCGGCTTCGAAGCCCATCTCGACACCCTGCGCCGGCTCGGGGCCGAGCCGCGGGAGGTTCGCACGCCGGAGGAGATAGAGGGATTGGACGCCTTCGTGATCCCCGGCGGCGAGAGCACGACGATCGGCAAGCTGATCGCCTCGGCGGGGCTGGAGCCCGCGCTGCGGGCCCACCACCAGGCGGGGCGGCCGATCCTCGGCACCTGCGCCGGCCTGATCGTCTGCGATGCCGAGCACCTCGGCTTCATCGACGCGACCGCGAAGCGCAACGCCTTCGGCCGTCAGCTGCAGAGCTTCGAGGCTGATCTCGAGATTGAAGGAGCGGGTGACGAGCCCCTACGGGCGGTCTTCATCAGGGCGCCTTGGGTCGAGCGCTGTGGGCCCTCAGTGGAAGTGCTTGCTTCCTTCGAGGGACATCCGGTGGCGATCCGCGAAGGCAGTGTCTTGGCCTGCGCCTTTCACCCGGAGCTGACCGACGACCCGCGTTTCCACGCGATCTTCATGGCAATGACTACCGCCGCCCGGGAGCGGGCGGGGGAGGAGGCGAGGCAATCATGAGCGGCGGCGATCCAAGGACGCAGAACCTGGCGAAGATCCTGGTCGGATACTCGACCAAGGTGCAAGAGGACGATGTCGTCTCGATCGACGGCGAGAGCGCTGCGGCGCCGCTGCTGCTGGCGGTCTATGAGGAGGTGCTGAGGGCGGGCGGACACCCGGTCCTGAACGTCGCCCTCGAGGGCCAGATCGCCGCCTACTTCAAGCACGCCTCCGACAAGCAGCTGGAATGGATCTCTCCCTTCGCCGAGTGGATGGTCGACAACGCCGACGTGCGGATCGCGATCGGCGCCAGCACCAACACCCGCGAGCTCTCGGGGGTGCCGCCGGAGCGCCAGACCCTGCGCCAGTCGGTCACCGGCGATCTGATGACGCGGGCGATGAAGCGCAGCGCCGAAGGGGACTTCCGTTGGTGCTACACGCTCTACCCGACCAGCGCCTACGCCTCCGAGGCGGAGATGAGCTTGGCTGACTACGAAGACTTCTACTACGGCGCCTGCCTCGCGAACGACCCCGAGCCCCTCACGGCCTGGAAGCGGGCCTCGGATGAGACGACGCGGCTGGCGGAGTGGATCGAGGGCCACGAGGAGGTGCGGGTGACGGCGCCGGGAACCGACATCACCCTCGGCATCGCTGGCCGCAAGTTCATCCCCTGCGTCGGCGACAACAACATGCCCGACGGGGAGTTCTTCACCGGCCCGGTTGAGGACTCGGTCGAGGGCGAGGTCAGCTTCCACCTGCCGGCGGTGATTGGTGGGCGCGAGGTCTCGGGAGTGCGCCTGCGCTTCGAGGCCGGAAGGGTCGTCGACGCCGCGGCTGAGCGGGGCGAGGAGTACCTGCTGAAGCTGCTCGACACCGACGAGGGGGCGCGGACCCTGGGCGAGCTCGGGATCGGCACCAACTACGGGATCGCCAAAGGCACCCGCGAGGTCCTGCTCGACGAGAAGATCGGCGGCACCGTCCACATGGCGGTCGGCTCCAGCTATCCCGAATCGGGCGGCACCAACGAGTCGGCCGTCCACACCGACCTAGTCTGCGACCTCCGCCTCGGCGGCAAGCTCGAAGTCGACGGGGTCGTTATGCAGGAAGACGGCAAATTCGTCGTCTGAATCGGTGCGCTGCTACTGGTTCGGAATCGGCGAGCCCGCCAAGAGGAAGAACCAGGCGGTGAGGGTGAGGGCGGCGAGCATCACCGACGCCATCAGCACCGCCTCGACCACCGTTACCGATTCGGTGACGGAGCCCGTGTCGCGCATGCTCTTTAGCCAGGTGGGGCGGATGGGCGCCAGTCGGTTGGTGCCGGTGAGGCGGATGTAGAGGTTGTTGAGGCGGCCGATCAGCCAGGCGACGACGAGGACCGTGGCGAGGAGCCCGACGACGACCACCGCGTAGGGCCCCCCGGCCGGGAACTGGGTCTCGGAGAGCTTCGAGCCGATGTAGACCCAGCTCAACGGAATCGCGGTCCAAAGGGAGAACGCGGCGAGCAGCATCGCCAGGAAGACGAAGGCGGCGGCGAGGCTTTGGGCGGGGCTGTGGGTGTGGGCTTTCGTTGCCATGGGGTGCAACTCATAGAATTGCAGGCATGTCCGGGCACTCCAAGTGGCATTCGATTAAACACAAGAAGGGCGCTGCCGATGCGAAACGGGGCAAGCTCTTCAGCAAGCTCGCGCGCGCAATCACGGTTGCGGCGCGCGATGGCGGCGGAGATCCCAGCGGCAATCCGACCCTGGCGACGGCCATCCAGAAGGCCAAAGAAGCCTCGATGCCGAAGGACAAAATCCAGAAAGCGATCGATGTCGGCACCGGCGCCGGTTCTGACGGCGCCGCGATCGAAAGGATTGTCTACGAGGGGTACGGCCCGGCTGGGGTTGCGGTCCTGGTCGAGGCGCTGACCGACAATCGCAACCGCGCCAGCGCCGAGATCCGGCACGCTTTCTCCAAACACGGCGGCAACCTCGGTGAGCCTGGCTCGGTGGCCTGGATCTTCGAGAAAAAGGGCGCAATCGTCGTCGACGGCAGTCGCTACAGCGAGGACGACCTGATCGGCGCGATCGACGCGGGCGCCGAAGACGTACGCGAGGACGGCGACCAGTTGCGGATCATCTGCGAGCCCACTGACCTCACCGCGGTGAGGGAAGCGCTCGAGGGAGAAGGGATCGAGGTCGTCTCCGCCGGTCTGGCGACGGAACCGAAAAGTACGGTCGAGCTCAAAGGCCACGACGCCGAACGGTTGCTGAAGCTGCTCGACGCCCTCGACGAGCAGGACGATGTCGACGAGGTCTTCGCCAACTTCGACATCCCGGCTGACGTGCTCGAAAAACTGGCTGCCTGAAGGCATCCGATCGGATTCCGAGAATCACTACCAATGCAGGTAGTGATGGGGATAGACCCTGGTGCCGCCAACCTTGGCTTTGGAATTGTTCGTGTCGAGGGCAATCACATGGTTGCTCTCGATGGAGGCGTGGTGGAGACGACGCCGGATTTGCCGATGGAGCAGCGCTTGGAGCGGATCCACCAGGCTCTGGCCGAGCTGATCGCTTGGCATGAGCCGAAGGCGATGGCGATCGAGGAGGTCTATTTCGGCAAGAACGTGCGCTCGGCGATGGCCGTCGGTCAGGCCTGCGGAGTCGCGATGCTGGCCGCCGCCGAACGAGGGGTTGGCTGCTTCGCCTACACCCCGCAGGCGATCAAGATGGCCGTCTGCGGTTCCGGCGCTGCCGGCAAGCGCCAAGTCCAGCGGATGGTCGGGACCCTGCTCGGTCTGCCCGAGCCGCCGACCCCAGACCACGCCGCCGATGCGCTCGCCGTTGCGATCTGCCACGGCGGCACCAGTGGTCATCGCAGTGCCGTCGCGGTCTCCCGCGAAGCCAGCGGCGACTTGGGCGGGGAGCGGATCGCCGGATGATCGCCGCGGTGCGGGGTGAGGTGATGGTGCGGCGGGCAGACCACGTCGTGATCGACGCGGGCGGCGTCGGCTATCGGCTCGCGGTCTCCGCGGAGACGCTGAAAGCCGTCCCCGCTACGGGGCGCGACGCCTTCCTCCATGCCGAGCTGATCGCCAGGGACGACTCGCTGGCCCTCTATGGCTTCTCCTCTGAGGAGGAGCGGGATCTCTTCCGGCTTCTGATTACGGTCAGCGGCGTCGGCCCGAAAGTTGCGATTGCCACCCTCTCGGGGGGCACGGCGCGCGACCTCCTGCGCGCGATCGCAGCCGGCGACGCCAAGCGCTTTCAAGCGGTACCTGGGATCGGTAAGCGGACGGCGGAACGGATCATCGTCGAGCTGCGCGAGAAGGTTGCGGGCGCGCTGGAGGAAGAGGTGGTCCTGGGCGACGGCGAAGGAGGCGATGCACGGGTCCTTGCCCGCGACGGCCTCGTCAACCTCGGCTACGCACCGCTCGAGGCCGAGCAGCTGCTCGACGGTGTTGAGGGCTCCGAGCCTCAGGAGCTGGTGGCGGCGGCGCTGCGTAAGGCTGGGACTTCGAGGAACGCGGCGTGAGTGGCCCCCCCGACATCGGCGGCAACCGGATCAGGACGCCCGGGGTCGACGGCGAGCCGGTTCCCGTGGATGCCGAGGTGAAGGTCCACGACGCTCGCGCCGAGGCGCCGGAGGAGGATCTCGACCGCTCGCTGCGCCCGCCGACCCTGGACGACTTCGTCAACCAGCAGCAGGTGACCGACCAGCTGACGATCTTCATCGAGGCGGCTAAGCGCCGCGGCGAGCCGCTCGACCACGTGCTGCTCGCGGGGCCGCCCGGGCTGGGCAAGACCTCGCTCGCCCATATCGTCGCCGCCGAGCTCGGGGTGCCGATGGTGCAGACGGCCGGTCCGGCGCTCGAGCGCAAGGCGGACGTCGCTTCCTTCCTCACCTCGCTGGAGCCCGGCAGCGTCTTCTTCATTGACGAGATCCACCGCCTCGGCCGTGCCGTCGAGGAGACGCTTTATCCGGCGATGGAGGACGGCGAGTTGCCGGTTGTCCTTGGCCAGGGAGCCGGTGCGCGCACGGTGACGCTGCCGCTGCCCCCCTTCACGCTTGTCGGTGCGACGACCAGGGCTGGCTTGTTGACGACGCCGTTGCGCGACCGCTTTGGGGTCAGTCACCGCCTCGAGTACTACGCCCCCGAGCATTTGGCGCTGATTGTTGAGCGCTCGGCCGGCATCCTTGATGTCACGATCGACGCCAGCGGCGCCGAGACGATCGCTGCCCGCTCCCGTGGCACGCCACGCGTCGCCAACCGGCTGTTGAAGCGAGTGCGGGACTTCGCTCAAGTCAAGGGGAGCGGCCAGATCGGCGCCGAGGTGGCAGTGGCAGCGCTGGAGATGCTCGAGGTCGATGCCGGCGGTCTAGACCGCAGCGATCGGGCCTTGCTGGAGACGGTCGCGACCAAGTTTGGCGGCGGCCCCGTCGGTCTCTCGACCCTGGCGATCGCGATCGGTGAGGAGCAGGACACGATCGAGGACGTGCTTGAGCCCTACCTGCTCCAGCAAGGCTTGCTGAAGCGAACGCCGCGGGGGCGGGTGCTGACGCAGCGGGCCTACGAGCATCTTGGGCTACCCGCCCCAGAGGGCGCCGCGAGCCTCTTCTGACCCGGGCCCAAATCGGATCGGGCAGCAATCATCTAGCCTGTCGAACATGCCGTATTTCATCTGTCCGAATTGCGGACACCGGGAGGCGAGTGGGGAGCGGACCGCGGGGTTCAGCACCCGTCCGAAGGGCTGCTCGAAATGCGGCTTCGGCTTTGTCTTCGAATTACTCGACGATTATTATCCGGCTCCTAATGCTGCCTTTTTCGTTTGCGACAAGCAGGAACGCGTGATCGACGCCGGCAAAGGCAGCTTCGAGCTGACCGGTCTGACCGATGAGGATGTGATCGGTCGGCCGGTACGCGAGGTGCTCGGCCTCGATTGGATCGACCCCGGCGATGGCGGTGAGGAAGCCGACACCGACGGCAACGGCATCACCGACCCGATTGAGACCTCGCTGGAGTGGGGAGTCCGCTCGCTCGGTAAGCGCGTCTCGGTTAATGCCGAGGGCGATCTGCCGGCGCGGGCCGTGGCCGACGTGTTCCCTGCCTACGACGACGACGGCGGGCTCCTCCTCGTCCTCACGCCGGAGGGCTAGAGCATGGGAACCCGGCGCCGTCACCTCTTCGTCCTGCTGTTCGTGGTCGGTCTGGTGGCGATCTCGGCGATCGTC